>NZ_LADU01000123.1 GCF_000961795.1 Hyphomonas sp. BRH_c22 | reverse complement strand
CCGGCGGCCTTCACGCGGGCTTCGGCGGCCGCGATGTCCGGGCGGCGCGAAAGCAGGAGCGCCGGATTGCCTTCCGAGACGATGGCTTCGAGCATCGGGATTTCCGCCGGTGCGTCCAGTTCGGCGGACGGATAGCGGCCGACCAGTGTTTCAAGGCGCCGGGCGGTTTCACCCGTGAACTGGCGGCGGGCCGCGATGGCCGCTTCGGCCTGGGCCAGTGTGCTGCGGGCGGTGCGCACATCGAGCGCATCGGACAGGCCGCGCTGGAAGCGGCGCTCTGTCAGCGTGCGCACCCGGTCGCGGGCCTCGAGCGTGAGCATGGCAACCCGTTCCTGCGCGAGGGCCTCGTTGAGGCTGATCCAGGCATTGGCGGTCTGGGCCGCGACGGAGAGCTCTGCGGCGGCGAAATCTGCCTGGCTGGCAACATAGTCGGCATCGGCGGCACCGACGGCTGCGCCGAGACGGTTCCAGAGGTCGATTTCCCAGCTGCCGTCGAGGCCGATGCCATAGAGGCCGTCCGTCGTTCGGTCTGCCGACCCGCCGAACGTGCTGGAGGTGGATGTGACGCCGGCACTGGCCGATGCGCTGAGGCTGGGGCGGCGGGCAGCGCGCGCGGAGCGGGTGGCGGCTTCCGAGGCGCGCATGATGGCGGCGCGGGATTCCAGGGTCGGGCTGTTGGCCAGCGCTTCATTGACGAGGCCGACCATCAGGGGGTCGTTGAACTGGCCGAGCCAGTCACCGGTCGGGGCGACACCGGCGACGCCGCGCGCCGCCCATTCGGCGGGCACATTGGCCGTTTCGGCAAAAAATTCCACAGGTTCGCCAGCCTTGGGACGAGAAGACGTTGGCGAAGTGGCGCAAGCTGCAACAATTGCCGTGCTGAGAAGAAGAATTGAACGTTTCATGCCGCAGACGAGGCTCCCGTTTTTACTGGACAGGGGTTACGATGGGCCTAGTCGACTGTCAACGAGAAATTATCGAAATTCAATAATTTTTCCCTGACAATAATTTATCCCCGCGGCGGGCCGCGCCGCCTGAAGGGGCTTGGCATTCCGGTGGCGGCGCTGTAGCGGCAAGCGGAGGCTCCCATGCGGGTGCCAGCGGAAGCGGTACAGGCCGCAGATCCGCGCCGGGAGACGGGATGAGCAAGGCCGATCCAGCTGAGAACCGGCAGGTGCCGCGTGGCGGATCACGCCGCCGCGCGCGGGATTTTGCCGTTCTTGGCAGCTGTTTCGCCCTGGTCCTGCTATTGCTGGCGATCACGGGCGAGGTGAATTTCATCGTGGCCGTCGCGGCAATCATCGTGCTCGCGTCGATCGTCTTCGCCTATTACATCGGGTCTTCCAGTTTCCTGCCCGTGGGCGAGGCCAGCCCACAGCCGGTGCCGGAAGAAAAGCGCCGGCTGGACTCGGCGCAGTTGCTGCGCGCCCTGCCGCTGCCGGCCTTTGAAGTGGATGATGACAAGCGCATCGTCGCGTTCAACGATCCGGCCGACATGATCCTGCGCCTCGACGGGCGGACCAATCCGCGCGCAAGCACGGTAATCCGCTCGCCAGCCCTCCTGTCGGCCATCGACCGGATGTCGCAGGGCGGCGGGGACGGCACGGTATCCGTGGAAGTTGACAGCGGGCCGGATGAGACATGGCGGGCGCACGTGTCGCGGCCGACCGGCTCGGCGCAGACGCTCGTGGTCCTGGAAGACCTGACGCCGGTGCGCCGGGCGGCGCGGGCGCGGTCTGATTTCCTGGCCAATGCCAGCCATGAGCTGCGCACACCGCTGACGGCCCTGTCGGGTTTTATCGAGACGATGCGCGGGCCGGCGAAGGATGATACCGGCTCGTGGCCGCGCTTCCTTGACATCATGGCGGGCGAGTCCGAACGGATGAGCCGCCTCATCGCCGACCTGCTGTCCCTGTCGCGTATCGAGTTTTCCGAACACATCCCGCCCAGCGAACGGGAGAATTTCTCCCGCATTGCGCTGGATGCGACCGAGGCCCTGCAGGCCGTCGCCGATGACCGGGGTGTCAGCCTGGTGCTGGAGGGCGATCCCGACGAGGCCTTGCCGGTTGTGGCCCACCGGGACGAGATCATTCAGGTCGTCGAAAACCTGCTGACCAATGCGCTGAAATACACGCCTGCCGGGGGCAAGGTGCGCGTCTCGTTCGGACAGGCCGGCAGCATGGCCGAGGCGCGCACGCTGGCCGCGCAGGGCTGGGTCGATGCCGAGCGGATGACGCTGCTGCAGGCCGCGGGACGGCCCGGCAAGCCGGATGCCTCCGTCTGGCTGCGGGTGGAAGACGAGGGGCCGGGCATCGAGCGCGAACACCTGCCGCGCCTCGGCGAACGCTTCTACCGCGCCGACCAGAGCCGGGGCGGCAAGATCACGGGCACGGGCCTCGGCCTCGCCATCGTGAAACACATCATGGCCCACCATCGCGGCGGCCTTGCCGTCGAAACCCGGATGGGAAAAGGCAGCGCCTTCGGAATCTGGCTGCCGGCCGCGCGGCTCTGACAGCGCCCGGGTCAGTCCGGACGCACCAGCCGGGTGATCGCTTCGGTTTTGACATAGTCGACGGCGGGCGCGAGGTCGTCCAGGGCGCTGGCAGCTGTCCCGTTGGCGGTTTCGTTAAACGTGACCCTGGTGCCTTCGCCTTCGGCGGCGAGGGTGATCGTCCAGACGACATTGACGCCCTTGTCCTGCAGCGGGCCGAACGGCGCATCGAGGCGGAGCATCTTGCCGTTCAATACGGTGAGCACGGTGCCATGCGCGACCGAGCCATCATCCCAGGCTTCCTTCCAGAGGCCGCCCGCCTTCAGGTCGAGGGAGAGGTGCTCGGCGGCGCCGGAATAGGTGTGGTCGGGGTGCCACCAGACTTCCGGGTGGATCAGCCGGTCCCATAATTCGCCGGGGGAGAGGGCAGAGACGGCTGCCTGTTTCAGTTCGTAATGGTCTGGCCCGGCAGCGAGCACCTCGGCATGGGCCGCGGCGGATGATGCCAGGAAGAGCGAGCTGATCAGTACACGTTTCATAACGAGTTCCTTTGCGGGTCTGCCGCGCGATCAGTCAGGCACGCGATCATAGGCGAGCGTGTTGCCGCGGGCATGATAGCTGTAGGCGATATGGTCGCCTGAGGCGTCCAGCAGCGTGAAGCAGCGGATGTCGGCGCCGTCATCCTCGAACGTGAAGGATTGCCCGGCCGGATCAGGTGTCTGGCTGTCGCAATCGGACACGACGGCCAGCGTGGCAACGCCCGGCTCCTCACCGACATAGCTTTCGGTCACGGTCGTGTCGCGGATCGTCATCATGCTCTTGGCGTCATGCACAGACCGCCATGTTCCCTGAAGGGCGGCCTGCGTGGCCGCGACGGGTTCGTCAGGGGCCATGGCGGTGCCGGCAGGCTGGGAGCAGGCTGCGAGCGCCGCAAGACCGAGGATGAAGCTGATCGGGCGCAATGGCGTCATGAAGGGTTCCTTGTGGGCGGCTGGGGAGTGAGCGCCGAGTCTAGACCGCGCCTGAAGCGGCGGCAAGATTGCCGGAGGCGGGCTGGCGGGTTGCGCGGCTGTTTGCGCCGGAGACGCCAATCAGGTTAAGTCTCCGGCAGGCAGCACGACACGGACGCAGGCGGCAGGCCGGGGGCCACCGCTGGCTGGCGTGCCGCAGCATGGCCTGTCATCCTTGCGGTGACCGCCGGGATCGCGTTCATGCTGGTCAGGCTGATGAAGTGGCTTTAAGGGCAGATCATGAATCCGGAAGACATCGAGATTGATACCGAGGCGGTTGCCAAACAGGTCGGGACGATCTTTGACAGCCTGATGGTCTGGTTCCAGGGCGTGCTGGCGCAGGCCCTTTCGATCGCGACACTGTGGCAGTTGGGGATCATCATTGCGGCCGGTGTGGCCGGGTGGCTGCTGTCGCGTCTGCCGAACAAGAGATTGCATGCCGCCGCCGAGGACCGTGGCCGCCCGGATGCGCTGGCGCGGATCTACCTGTCGCTCGCGAGCGTGATGTGGCCGCTGATCAGTGTCATCTTCATCTGGGCGGCGGTCGCCGGGTTTGCGATTGCCGACCTGCCTAATGAAGGCCTGCGCATCGCCGCCAGCCTGCTGAATGCCTGGATCATCATCCGGGTGCTCACATCGCACATGAAGAAGAGCCTGCTGACGCGCATGATCGCTGTCATCGCCTGGACCGTGGCAGCGCTCTACATCCTGCACTGGCTGGAGCCGACGGTGACGGCCCTGGATGCCATGCGCTTCCCGGTCGGCGCGGGATCCCTTTCAGTCTGGCGCATTCTGACCAGCCTTGTGATTGCGGGCCTTGCACTCTGGATCGGGCGGATGGCCGGCGCTGCGGTGCAAAGCAGGATCCGCTCTGCCAGCAGGCTCAACCCCTCAATGGCGGGCCTGCTCGGGCAGACGACCAGTATCGTGTTCATGCTGATTGCCATCGTGTTTGCGCTTCAGACGCTGGGCGTGAATCTTGCGGCGCTGACGATCTTCTCCGGGGCGCTGGGCGTCGGCGTCGGATTTGGCCTGCAATCGATCTTTTCGAACTTCATCTCCGGCATCATCATCCTGTTCGAGAAGACGGTGAAGGTCGGGGATTTCATCGAGTTGCAGTCAGGTGTGACGGGCCTCGTGAACGAGATCAATATCCGCTCCACGCTGATCACGACCAACGACAATGTCGACATCCTCGTGCCGAACGAGGAATTCATCAAGGCGCAGGTGATCAACTGGACCCTGCGCGATGCGCGCCGGCGCACGCATATAAAGTTCGGCGTGGCCTACGGGACCGACAAGGAAACTGTCCGCGTGGCGGGCATGGAAGCGGCCGCTGAAGTGCCCTGGACGCTGGAGAACATGGGGCCGCGCATGCCGCAGGTCTGGCTGACCGGTTTCGGCGATTCCAGCCTCGATTTCGAACTGGTGGTCTGGCTGACGGAAGAAGCGGTCAAGAAGCCGGCCAAAGTGACTGCCGACTATAATTGGGCGCTGCATTCGGCGCTCGAACGGCACGGGATCGAAATACCTTTCCCGCAGCAGGACCTTCACCTCAAATCGTCCGAAGCCCTGCGCGTGCGGGTCGAGACGGCCGGTTCGGCGGACGATGCCCGGCTCCAAACAGAAAAAGCCCCCGAAGAATAACTCCGGGGGCTTTCCTGTTCGCCGCTTATTTACCGTCCGGGCTCAGCCGGCGATGCGCCGCACATAGTCATACTGGCTTTTCTTGGTGTCGCGCTTGCGGGCAGGCTGGAAGGCCACTTTCGCATGCTCGCTGCAATAGGGGCCGCAATCGGACTTGCGGCCGCAGAATGCGAATTTCGGATCGGCGGGATCACCGATCGGCCATTTGCACATGGAGTCGCGCAGCGTGAGGATGGTGGCGGCGCCGCCATCGGCCTGACGCAGCGGGGGCAGGGGGGCCATCATGGCCGTGCGCTCGGCCGGACGGGCCTGTTCTGCCGGGGCGGTGACAGCCGGTGTCGGCATCGTGACGGTACCGTCCGGCATGAGGCGTGGCTTCGGCCGGGCCAGGCGCGGCGGGCGCTTGACGGGGCGGGATGGCGTGGCGCGTCCGGACAGGCCAAGGCGGTGCACCTTGCCGATCACGGCATTGCGGGTGACGCCGCCCAGTTGCTTGGCAATCTGGGAGGCCGAATGGCCTTCTGCCCAGAGTTTCTTTAGCACATTTACCCGTTCATCGGTCCATGACATGGATTGAGGTCTCCCAGCTCTAGGTTAAAGGCCCGATACGCGGTCCCGTCAGCCCCTATATGTTGTGACAGCAGTTACGCGCTATCTCTCTCAGCACCTAGATATCGTATCAGGACCGAAATGAAACACAACATGCAGACTTAGCTTTCCACAGGCTTTCTATATATTGTGTCTTCTGAGTCGCGGTTTGTTCAGGGCGGCACAAAAACCGGGCAGAGGCAAAAAAGTCGCCGCCTGCCCCTCGCTCATCGGGCCGCAGCGCATTAGATACACCGCATGACAGACATCAGCCCAGACGCCAAACCCGCTATCGTGAATTCCACCGTTTCTTCCAGTTCAGATTCCGGCCTCAGGCAGATCCGGCAGTATGGCGCGGTGAATGGCCTGGGCCTGTGGACCCTGTACAAGCGCGAAGTCGGCCGTTTCATGAAAGTGTGGATGCAGACCGTGTTTGCCCCCGTGGTGACGACGTTGCTGTTCATGACGGTGTTCAAGCTGGCTTTCGGCGACCGCGGCCGCCTGACGGGCGATTTCGAGGGCCTGAACTATAATGACTTCCTGGCGCCCGGCCTGGTAATCATGGCGATCCTGCAGAACGCCTTCCAGAATACGAGTTCCAGTCTGGTGCAGGCCAAGTTCAACGCAACCCATGTCGACTTCCTGATGCCGCCGCTTTCGCCGCTTGAACTGACCGCCGGCTTCCTCGGCGGCGCGATTACGCGCGGCGTTATCGTGGCCGTGATCTCTGCCCTCGGTATTCAGCTGAGCGGGCTGGCGAACCTGTCTGTGGTGCATGTCTGGCCGATTGTCTGGTTCAGCCTGACGGCGGCGATCATTCTCGGCGCGCTGGGCGCGATGGGCGGGATCTGGGCCGACAAGTTCGATCACCTGTCGGCGGTGACCAATTTCGTGATCGTTCCGCTGACATTCCTGTCGGGCACGTTCTACGACATCAAGGTGATGAAGGAGCCCTTCCTGACGCTCGCCCATCTCGACCCGTTCTTCTACATGATCGACGGGTTCCGCTATGGCTTCATCGGTGTGGCGAACAGCTCGATCGTGACAGGCCTGTGGGTGACGGGCGTGTTGTCCATCCTGTCCACGGCGGCCGTCTGGTGGATGTTCAAGGTCGGCTACAAGCTGAAAGCCTGATTCCCGCGATACGGGAGTCGCATTGACCCCCGGGCTTCGGGCGCCATTAATGCGCTGCGAACGAAACGCGGAGGTTACAATGCGTATAGCGAAACTCGCCGCCGGCACGGTGCTGGCCATGGCACTGGCCGGGTGCCAGAACCTTATCCCGCAGGACATGAGCGTGGCCGACTATTGCGCCAATCCCGACAAGGCACAGGAAGACGTGTGCCGCCTGAAGGTCGAGATTGACGGCCAGTCAACGGCCCTTTCCGAAACCGACATGCGCCTGTCCGATGCGCGCGGCGTTGCCGACAGTGCCGCGAACGCGGCTGCCGCGGCGCAGGCCACGGCCGACGCGGCGATGCAGCGCGCCAATGAGGCGATGGCGAAGACGGATGAAATGGTCTGCGAAACCCGCACCGTGCAGAAGACCGACACCGGCACCTGCCGCCCGGGCTACACGCTGACCAGCTGTACGCAGACGCGCTACACGACGCGCGCCGGAGGACTGTCCTTCCTGCGCGAGATCAATGACGAGAAGTGCCGCTTCAACGAGCGCGTCCTTGAGATGCAGGTGCGTTGCTGCAACACGGCGTCGGCTGCACCGGCGCCGATGGATGAAACCGTCGATGCCAACATGCCGGAGCCAGAGGCCGCGCCTGAGGCACCGGAAGAATCGCCGCTCAGCTTCTAGCAAGCCGGACGGCAGGACCGGGGGGAACACCGGGGGAGAGAGAAGCCGCCTGCAAGTGCGTTGCAGGCGGCTTTTTCATGCGCGCCATGCGCCGGGCGGGGCATTCCGGCCTGCCACATTTTCGCCCGGAGTCTTAGCATTCAGACAGGTTGGGAACGCGGGGGGCGTGGGGGGCTTGTTCTCGCACCTGCCTGGGCCTCTGCCCGTTCAGCAGGATGTCAAACGGAGTAGACACCATGAAGAAGACATTTGCATTCGCTGCCATTGCCACGCTGATGGCCACCCCAGCCTTCGCCGGAGAAGATGTGGCGATGGCCGATATCGACACCAATGCCGACGGCTACCTGACGATTGAAGAAGTCCAGGCGCACAAGCCTGAGGTCTCGGCAAAATCCTTTGCCGACTGGGACGTCAATGGCGATGCCCAATTGTCGGCCGCTGAATTCTCGGCCTGGAAAAAAGCCGCGTCGGAAGACTATGGCAAGCCGGTTGTTAACGAGGCGGAAGACACGGCCGCCGAGGCGCTGGATGATGCCGGCGAGGCCCTTGATGATGCGGGCGAAGCCATGACGGACGAAGAATAGTCCTGGAGCGTAATGCCCCTTCCGCTCCCGGATAAAGGCAGGCCCTGGCGAAAGCCGGGGTCTTTGCTGTTTGCGGGTCAGGCGGCCAGGGCGAAGCGGTTGCGGCCGCGGCTCTTGGCGTCGTATAGCGCCCTGTCCGCACGGTTGAGGAGGGTGGACAGCGTATCACCGGGCCGGGCGACCGACAGGCCAAGGCTGATCGTCACGCGGATATGGTCGCCGCGATAGATGAAACCGGCCGCTTCGGTGGCTTTGCGGACGGTTTCGGCGATGTCTTCGAGCTGTTTTTCGTCATCGACGGTGCACAGGATCGTGAACTCCTCGCCGCCGAGGCGTGCGACCAGGGCGCCTTCGGGCGCGGCGTGGATCAGCGTGTTGGCCATTTGGATCAGGGTTTCGTCACCGGCCTCGTGGCCATACGTGTCATTGACGCGCTTGAACCAGTCAATGTCGACGAGGAGGAGGCCGATCTGCGCGGAGGCGGCGTCCGCGAGGCGCGCGGTGGCCTTCTCGGTGAAGCTGCGGCGGTTGGCAAGGCCGGTCAGGTCGTCGCAATTGGCCATGTGGCGGACCCTGAGGTGCAGGCGCAGGTAACGCATGGTCTGGCGGAGCGTGTAGGCGAGCAGGAGCGACGCGACGACGGCCGACATGGCTGCGGAGGTGAGTACAGCCTGAGCGCGGGCAGACGGGTCGAGATGGCCGCTTGTCAGCCAGGAGCCGAAAGTCGTCGAGCTGACCGCGCCGGCCATCACGACGAGAATCAGGCGCGTCTGCTGTATCCAGAACCTCTTTTTGATGTCTTGCATATTGGCGGCGCCCTGCCGGTTGATCGGAATCCCTCATCCTAGCGGCGATTGGCTTAGGAAAACCGCCGGGTATTAATGAAATTTGATGCATTCGCGGCGTCGCACTGCCGCAGGCGGGACCGCAGGCAGGTTGCGCTGGGCTTTTTGCAGCGAATGGGCTTAGGTTTGCGGCTTCAACCAATGGGAGGCTGAGCCCTGGATATCCTGACTGTCCTGCCGCCGGTACTGGCGATCGTGGTCGCCATGCTGACGCGCAATGTGTATGCGGCGCTGGGACTGGCGCTTGTCACGTCCGAGACGCTGATTGCGGGGTTCAATCCGGGCCTGGGCGCGCTCGGGGCGGTGGACCGGGCCGCCGCCGTGTTCGAGAGCGCGGGCAATTCACGCGTACTGCTTTTCTGCCTGCTGATCGGCGCGCTGATCGCCTGGATGCGCGATTCTGGCGGCGTGGAGGCGCTGGTGAGCGGCCTGATGAGGCGGGGCCTCGTCTCCACGCC
>NZ_LADU01000090.1 GCF_000961795.1 Hyphomonas sp. BRH_c22 | reverse complement strand
ACATTCCGAAGCGAGAGCGGAAACCGGACATACATGAGTACGGCAAGCTGAATGATCTCGGGCGATGTTTTAAAGTAGCGGAAGGGGTTTTGATCATTTTCAGAGGCTGAAAGCCAAGATCGCTCACCTCAAGGTCGGTTCCGCTGACAATGCCGATCTGAAGGAGGACGCAGCTTGCAGGGAGTCGTCGAAACAACATAACGTATTGTTATTATTAAAATTATTGGTGCCCAGAAGAGGACTCGAACCTCCACGACCTTGCGATCACTACGACCTGAACGTAGCGCGTCTACCAATTCCGCCATCTGGGCACGGGGTAGGAAGGCGCGTATCTACGAAGCAGGTGATCCAACGTCAACGCCTTTCTCGCAGCGTGATGAAAATTGAATGCGATCGCGCTTAGCCTTTTTAGGTTCAGGGCGACTCAGGGCGGAGCGCATGGCTCTATTGATCGCATCAGGTGCTGGTCAGGGCTTGCCCAAGCCGGCTTTGAACCCAATCGATCCAGTCACATTCGGTCATCTCTCCAGTCAAAGCAGTGATGCCGTCTGGCTCGTTCATTTGAGAACGCAGAAACTCCAGGACAAGCTGCCGGTCCTTCCAGTCGTGGGCGATCTGAACGAGGGAATCCCACCGCTTTTGTTCGTCAGCCCAACGTTGACGCGCCACGGCAGCTTCGAGCTGCCTCTGCTGGTAGCGTCTACTGTCTTCTTCTCTGAGTAATCTGCTTTCGCGCACGAGCTGAAGCGCTGCGAATAGGTTTGGGACTATGAGTCCTAATTCATCTTCCAGGCGGACCGATTGATTCTCGACCCAGTTCTTTTGAACAGGGGAACTCACGTAGCTCTTGATCTCGAATATCAAGAACCCCGTTGGCTGCATGTCCCATTTGTGCGTCTCGTCAGAGTGTGGTCTCCACGAGCGCTGCTGATCGGTCAGCGGAACCCGCACGCGCTTTTTCTTTTCCCGAAGCGAGATTTCCAGTTGATCGCGGTCTTCGCAAATGAAGAGCTGTCCTTTGACTCCTTCTTCGACCCGACCGCCTTGAAGCTCTATCGCCTTGAACAATGCACTCAGGATGCGGTGCCGGCGATTATCGTTCTCGGTGAAAGGACCTGGATCTGCTTGGAATGTCCATGTGCTTCCATTTTCTTTGGCGTGCTTGCGCGCCGATTGTCTGGCCGAAATCCAACCTGCGACTAATGAATGGGGTTTTACGAGTCGATCCGGCACAGACAGCTTGACAGCGAGCACGTGGTGCTTTCCGGCCTGTGTCAGCAAGTCTTCAAGGCTTCGTTGAGGTTTTGCCGGGCTGATCTTGGGATTTAGAAAATCGTGACTGGGCATCCCTTCAGCTCTCACGGGTAACTCGGGGACGGGAGTGTGCTAACCCAACCTTGTTCCAGTGTCCCTGAGGTGGAACCGGAATATCGAGCCGGCGGCAAATTTTGGATAATCCACTGTCCGAAATCCCAAAGTCTTTTGAAAGCTGGCTCAATGGCGATTTCCAGACACAATCAAATAATTCCTGGCGCGTGATCGTGCGCCTCGGTGTTTGCCCCAATACTTCATCCTCCATATCTACAGATTTTCTGTTCGACTTCAGCGGACATTTTGTTTGGATGATTATGCGGTACAGACCGAGTGACGAGCAGGCCAGCCTCACCCTTGTCTGCATAGGCCTTGGGCCATCTAAAAAAGTTCGCTCGCCCAATTCCGAAATGCCGACGTGTCTTGCTGACATCACCGATCTTGTCGGCATGCTCCAAAATCCGAAGTTTGCGTTGAATCTCTCGCTGATCGCTGTTCATTGAAACCACCCTCCTTCCCCAGTGGGGATATTAAAAAAGATGTCTCGCTAAGTTGTACATATCTACACCTACGCTAATTGCTTTAGAGGCAGAATGCGCATTCAAATCCGGCAACCTATCTTGCAGGGATCAATGCTTTGTCGTTAATTTCATACAACGGGGACGATGCGAGCCATTGACGCTGATAAGGGCTGACTATCAAAAAAGGATCGTGTGAAGCGAAGGGGGCGTCGAATGGTTCAAGCAGCGCAAAAAACACACGCGATGAGAGTTCTATTTTTTGTGGTGTTCTTGATGTTCGGCTGGCTGCCCGCAGTAGGGCAAGGTTCAGAGAACCAAAATGAACTTTTCGCCGCGGCCCTTGAGAAAGCCGATATGGGAGATGCCGACGCGCTGGCTTTGGTTGCGGAGGCCGATCTTCATGGCAGATTTGGGCAGCCGAAAGACGTCGAACTTGCGCTTGAGAAATTTCGGCAGTCAGCTTCGCTTGGTAGTGCTCTCGGCCAATTCGGGCTGGGATTGATTTACGATGAAGGGACCATTGTAGAGCGAGACCTAAACGAAGCATTCAGGCTATACGAGCTCTCTGCCAGTCAAGGATTTGCGCCGGCTCAAAATCATCTCGCAAGCTTGTTGATAGGTGGTGCAGAAGGGCGCAAGGATACTCAAGAGGGAGAACGGCTCCTTAGAGCCGCGGCAGCGCAAGGCCTACCCTTGGCCCAGTCGAACCTTGCAGCATTTCTTTCAGACTTTCGTATAGACAAGAACTTGTCAGCAGAGTCTCTCGAATTGTTCCGAAAGGCAGCTGCCAAGGACCATCCGGAGGCTCAGTTTCAACTTGGGCAAATCTATCAGGGCGGTTTCGGAGTCGAAGAGAACGAACTTCAGGCAATCATGCTTTTTCGCCGGGCAGCTGAAGCTGGTCACTCGGACGCTCAGCTTAAGCTTGGCATGTACTACGAAACGGGCCGCCTCGTAGAACAAGATTTGGATAAGGCGCTCGCTTGGTATCAAAAAGCAGCGGCAAGTGGCAATGAGGTCGCGATAGCGCATCTAGCTGGAACCGAATTTCAGTCCCAGTCAGACAAGTTGATCAAGACCTCTCGTCGAGCAGGACAATCTATATTGAGTTGGTGGTGGAACAGCTTACTCGAGGGCTTCATTGAGCCCTTAGTGGTGAACTATTCAGCTATCGGTATCGTGATGCTAATTGGATTGTTGTTCACCACGATTGCGATAATTTATAAGGCCGTAAAGACGATTGTGCTGCTTCCGCTCAAACTTTTTCGTAGAAAGCCGCCTCCAGAATCTCAGAAACGGGTCATTTGAGAGGCATTGTCATCGGAGCCGATTCATATCCGCCTGGTTTCTTTTCAAGGGAGCAGGTCATCTCCATTGGCAGCGTGACCTGAGCCCCAGATGGTCCCGCATTCTAATGGTTTCACCTGCTTGGAGCGATCGGGGCCGTCATTGTACTCCGAAAACTAGTTCAGCAGCTCCGGTGTATTCGCCGCGATCGGTTCAACCTAGGGAAAAACATTGTGGACCTAGATGACTTGGAAGCCCTTAGTAGCGTTTGGCCGTTGCTTTTGCGTATCTCGACATGACAGTGTCTGTCGGTCGAAATATAATACGGGAGGAGTGGAGGACATCTTGGTCAAATTGCGTTGACGGCCGGTTTATCGGGCTCGGCGTCTCTTCATCTGTAAAAGGAACCTTGGGACTGATCACGCGGCAGGTCATGGCCGACCATGAACAATGCTTGTTCCCAATCTCTTGATGTCACCTCCGTTGCTCTGGCAACATTGGCGATCAGGCTGCTAGCAAGAATCTTCCCTTCGGCATGAATTCTAAACCGGTGAATCGTAGAACCTGTTTTTGGAAATCTTAATGTGCCGAGGCTTGGATTTCGGTGCCGACCCAATCCTGGGCCCGGAATTCGCCAAGGCGGGATCGGAAAGCATAGCTCCGGCGGCACCTCAGTCGCGCCAATTTCCAGCAGATACTGCCTGGCAAGATAGGCTAAAGCCGCTGCCACACGGCTGTCATAAATGATGACGCCATAGTCGCCTGAATCGGCAAGAGCCATGATCTTCGTCGCTGCCGAATCCATGGGTCTGACTCGACTGAAAAAGCCGGCGTCGCCGGCATGCAAAGCATCGAGGCCATTGCAAATCGCTTGTGCCAATGAACCAGATCCAGATTCATTTGCGATCCAGACCGGTGTGGCTTGCTTTGGATTTTGACCAACTCCGCCCCATTCTAGAATCGCTTTGCAGATTTTTTCTGTTTCGTCATTATCTTGAGTCTCAAGCGCCTGATGAAGCAGGCGCGAATAGTCATCGAGTTTTGAATTTGTTTGTCCGCGGTCTTGATTGTTCCACATGTACTTTTGGCTGGCATCGCGCAGCGATGTGCACGTCCAAATCGTCTTCGCCTTAATGGTGTAGGAGTGGTGGAAATCAAACCATCGGTCGGTTAGCCATTTCTGCCAGTTTTGCTGTGTCATTTATATACCTCCCTTACACGGAACATTTTCTTGAATCCATTTGAAATTCATCTTGCTTCCAGTCGGCCTGTCGCCTTGACGGTATCCCCGCTTGTGAATCTCACACCGTCCCGCCGAACTTCGCGCTTGATCCCTGCGCCCAGGCAAGCAAGAGCGGGCGTCCCTGAGGTCTATCCGCTATCTGCCCCTCCCTCATGCCCATGGCATCCACGAAAGCCGTGAAATCTTCCTTCCACAAGCTTTCAGGCGAGAAGGACTGAACGAGCATCGCTGCGCCTGCCGCGCTGAACCGGTCGGCCTCGATCATGGCTGCAGCCGTCCTGTGCAAGAGTTGGTAGCGTAGCCCTGAGACGTCGCCGGTGAGGCCGAGTTTGCCTTTTATGAAGTCTAGCCGTTCGAGTTTGCCGGGCGAGGCATCGCCCAGCCATTTGGCGACGGTTGGCCCAAAGGGCTCAGCGACCTTCGCTTCGACGCCCGCAACCCAGAGGCCGCACGGCGTTGCCATTAGTGCAAGTATATCGGTCTGGCTGTCACGCCGTCCGCCCGGCAGAGGCGTTTTCCATTCAGGGAAGGCGGCGAGCGTTTCTGCCGGACCCAGTCCGGCCTTGTCAAAAGCGGTCTTGATTTCTTCAGGAAGGCCTTTGGTCTTTTCCCAATGTTCAGCTGCTGAACGGGCCGAATATCCGGCGCGCCAATGCCTGTCCGGATCAGCGAGCAGCGAGCGCCAATCCTCGGGACTGTTTGAAGGCAGGAAGATCCGTTTCGTCATGTTTGTTTCGATGCCGCATTGACGTAGTCAAGGCAAGCTCACCGACATTTCAACAAAGACGAGACCTTATGGCCATTGCCGCGGGGATGCGTACTTGATCGGCGGTCACTTATGCAATCACACGAACTTGGTGGATAGCAATTACCGGGAAAAAATATGGATCTTGCGCTCCGTAAGGACCGCAACCAGACAGAATATTCCCAATGACCATGATCCACTTCGTGCATCAGGTTCATTCGCCATTGGACATCAATCTCAAAACCGTTAGGCCCGTAGTGTCGACCAGACACAATCCGAAGTGGAGTTGGGATTTTGAAACGTATCAGTCAGGGCATCCTGTTTTCACCATCCGACCTTATCACGTTCATGGAGTCGCCATTCGCCTCTGCGATGAACCGCAAGCGCTTGTTCGATCCGACTTTGGCTGAGCAAATGGATCCTGACGACGCCCTGCTTGTTCACCTTCGCAAGAAGGGTTTTGCCCACGAAGAGGCGTTCGTCCAATCCCTGCAAGAGGCCGGCGCCGACATCTGCGCGATTGAGGATGATAATCCAGAACGCATGCTGGATCAGACGATCAAGGCAATGGAAGGCGGACGCGGCGTCATCACCCAGGCCTATCTCGCTTTGGACCGGTTTGCTGGCAAGGCGGACTTTCTCGTCAGAGTACCGGGCGCATCCAGGTTGGGCGACTACCATTACGAGGTCTGGGACACGAAACTGTCTCGCAAGCTCAAGCCATATTTTGCAATTCAATTGTGCTGCTATGTCGAGATGCTCGAGGCCGTCCAGGGATGTCGCCCGGAGCACATGGCCGTAGTCCTGGGAGACGACACAAGGCGTATCCTCAAAGTCGCGAACTATCTGGCCTATTACCGATCGCTCAAGGAGAGTTTCCTTGCATTCCATGATGATGATGAGGCGCCGACGCCAGACCCTGCCGAAAGCATCTCACATGGCAATTGGGGCGAGCTTGCATCGCGCTTGTTGGCAGCGCGGGATCACCTGTCCCAGGTTGCCAATCTGAGACGCAGCCAGATACTGAAGCTGGAAAGCGCTGGCATAGGCACGATGCAAGCGCTAGCCGAAACGGACCTCTCCGAATTGCCGGGGATGAACAACGAAACCTTTGCGCGTGCGAAGGCGCAGGCAAGGCTGCAAATCGCATCACGCGCCCAGGACAAGCCTGCGTACGAAATCATCAAGCACGATCCAGGCACCGCACGGGGTCTGTCGCTGCTTCCGCCTGCGAGCCCGAATGATGTCTTCTTTGATATCGAGGGATTCCCGGGGGTCGAGGTGGCCTGCCCCTCAGCAGTGGTCCACCAGATTTGTTAGCCCGGCGGTTTCAAGGTAGCAGCGTTCATGCTGCCACCTCCCCATAGTAAGGCGGCATGAACGCTGCGGGCAAGATGGCTTTTGGGGCGGGTGGCTTGTAGCCGAGAGATGAGTGCGGCCTCGCGGTGTTGTAGTGCTGCCGCCATGCTTCGATCACGATCCTTGCCTCGCGCAGATCGAAGAAGATTTCCCTCGCCAGCAACTCGTCGCGCAGCTTGCTGTTGAAGCTTTCGCAGTAGCCGTTTTCCCAAGGGCTGCCAGGCTCGATGTAAAGCGTCTTCACACCCACCCTTTCGAGCCAGTCTCGCAAGGCTGTCGCGATAAACTCGGGGCCGTAGCACGTTCGGAACGCTTCCTGGTTCGATCTGATTTTGCTCGAACAGGGAGTGACCATGGCAGACTGAAGGTCTTCTATTGTGAAGGTACCAGCCCCACGAAAGGAGACCGAGACCGCCATGATCACCAACCATATTATTCCAGAAGACGCCGTGCTTGTCGCCATCGACATTGCCAAAGCCCGCAATGATGTGCTCATCGAAGTGCGCGGTAACAAGCGGCGTAAACGGCTCGTCGTGTTGAACACACGCGCCGAGCATGATCGCTTCATTGACATGCTGACTTCATTCGATCGCCCGATCATCGCCGGTTTCGAGGCGACGGGTAACTATCACCGTGCGCTGGCCTGGCGCCTGCTCGATGCCGGGTTTGATACACGGCTCATTTCATCCATGGCACTCGCCCGAACCCGCGAAGCGATCCACAATGGATGGGACAAGAATGATCCCAAAGATGCGCAGGTCATCCTGCATATGCTCTCAACCGGCCTCAGCCAGTACTATCAGGATCCACTCGTCGCGGGCATTTCCGACATACAGGAACTGTCGAAGACGCATGAGATGGTTTCGAAGGCCAAGACTGAGACGCTGCATCGCATCCTCACCCACTACCTGCCTCTGTATTTTCCTGAGATCGAACGGTTCCGGAACGGATCGCGCAATGACTGGTTCTTTGCTTTCCTCGAGCAGTTTCCGACGCCTGCATCGGTCATCGCGCATGACAAGGACGCCTTCATTTCCGCCGCATGGGACGTCGTTGGACGCAAGGTCTCGAAGGCTCGCCTGATTGCGGACATCTACGAAACAGCAACAGAATCAATCGCTTTGCCGATTCCGATCGACAGCAAGGCGGTTGTCATGTTCCGCATGGTCCTTGCCGAGATCCGAAGCCTGATCCGTCAACGTGATCAGATCGAAGCCGAGGCCGAAGCGCTGCTGGGCGACACGCCTGACTATGTCGCACTCAAGCAAGTGCCTGGAATCGGCCCGATCAATGCGTTGACCATTCTGGCAGAAGCCGGTGACCTGCGCCGGTTTGGTCATCATCGTCAGTTCCTGAAATTTTGCGGCCTTGACCTCGCAACCCACCAGTCGGGTACATTCCGGGGACAGACCAAGCTTGCCAAGTTCGGCAACGCGCGCCTGCGCCGGTCTCTCTGGATGGCCGCCAATGTCGCCATTCGTCAGAGGGAAAACAGTTTCCGGGACAAGTACGCGCGCTACATCGCTAAGGATCCGACAAATCCGGATCTGAAGCGTAAAGCGCTCACAGCCGTTACCGCCAAGATGGCCCGCGTGGTTCACGCCGTCATCAAAAGTGGAACCCCCTACCGTCCCTTCTTCCAAGGGGCGGAGCCGAGAGGAAGAACCCCTGTCTGAAGGGCCGTTGAGGCACGTGAAAACGCGACCTCGTAGATAATGTTCGGGTCTTCCGCTCGGATCGGCATCCCGTGTTAAGGACGGTGAGGACCAGCGAAATATGCTCGTGTGGATCCTGTGTTTGCTATGGCCGAGAGCTCTTCCAATAGAAGCGGAAGTCCCTCGGCAATTGACAAATCAAGCCGCGGAGACATTCTGCGGATAGAAGGCTTTTTGCCTGCTGGTCTGATCGCGCTCCGTACGTAGGACGTTATCGGATCGTATGTGCTCGGGTGCCCCGTGACGAACGAACAACTCGCCAAGCGTGTCGAGGACATCCCGGGAGTTTAGCTTCCTCTCAACCCGGATGGCGAGACATTCCCGTGTAAACTCGTCGATCACACACAGCATGCGGAACACACGTCCATCATGGGTGCGGTCCTGCACGAAGTCATAGGACCATACATGGCCTTTGTGTGCCGGCCTTAGCCGCACGCAAGATCCGTCATTCAGCCAGAGACGGCCGCGTTTTGGTTGTTTCATCGGCACTTTCAGCCCCTCCCGTCGCCAGATGCGGTAAACCCGCTTCTCGTTCACATGCCAGCCATCATTTCTGAGGAGCGCCGTGATCCGGCGATAGCCATACCGGCCGAACTGTTCGGCCAGGCGGATAATCGCCGATGTCAGGGCGTCCTCATCGTCTCGCCGTATGGGCTGCTTGCGCTGGGTCGAACGGTGCTGGCCGATCACACGGCAAGCCCGGCGCTCAGTCACGCCAAGCTCTTCCACCACATGATCGACCGCAGCGCGCTTGCGGGAGGGGCTCAGAACTTTCCCTGAGCAACCTCCTTGAGGATCTGGTTATCAAGCGTGAGGTCGGAGACGGCCCGGCGCAGACGCTGGTTCTCCTTCTCAAGGTCCTTCATGCGCTTCGCCTGGTCGACCTGAAGGCCGCCATACTCCTTGCGCCATCGATAGTAACTTTGCTCGGTCACACCAACGGCACGCGCAGCAGCTGCAGCCGTCTCCCCGCGGGCAAGGCGAACCTCCACCTCCCGCAGCTTCGCAATAATCTCTTCAGGCTTGGCTCTCTTGCCCATATCTCAACTCCATAATCGGAGCCGGGACTAACTCAAATACTGGACCACTTTCCGGGAAGCAGACCAGGGTCTTCGCGGGCGAAGAAGTGCTTCAGGAAGAAGAAATCGGGTCAAACCTGTTCGCGCTGACGCGCAAGGTTCCGCTCGCGCTGCCCGACGGGTCAACCGGCCTTGTCGGCATCATCCTCGCCTCGGTGACGCCGAACGTGCACCTCAAGGATGCCGAAACGACCTATGACACCCTTTCACTGGCCTCCGGCGACCATTTGCGGCAGTTGAACGAGAGCCTGTCAAAACGGGCGCGGGAGCTTGAGAGCTGTTTGACCCTGGCCGAACTAAAGCAGCAGGCCACTCTGGAGATTGCGCATACGGACGTGACCACTGGGCTGAAGAACCGTCTCGGATTCGAGGCCGAACTCGCCGCCGCGATCCACGGGGCGGAAGCGACTGGCAAGCGGTTCGGCGTGGCCTTTATCGATGTCGACCGGTTCAAGCAGATCAATGACCGATACGGGCATGCAACCGGTGATCTTGTCCTGTCCACAGTCGGCAAACGCCTCAGTGAGCTGCCGGATATCTTCGCGGTCGCCCGCTGGGGCGGCGACGAGTTCGCGCTCCTGACCGAATTGCCGAATATCGGCCAGGCCGCACTGCTCGAGGGTTTCGAAGACGCCCACAGATACACGTTCCGGCCGGTCAAGGGCGATCACAGGCGGATCAATATTTCCGGGTCGGTTGGCATCTCGGTCTATCCGCAGGACGCTACCTGTTCGGACGACCTCATGCGATATGCCGACATGGCCCTGATGGTGGCCAAACGGCAGGGCCGCGGGAGGGTGCTGCCCTTCGATGCCCACATAAACGATGCGATGTCGCGCCGGTTGCAGATCATCCGCGACTTGCCGGATGCTGATCCGCCACCGCCGCCGCCCGCGCCGTTGCCGCCCTGCGCGACCGCAAGGCCTGATACGGCCATGGCGCCCGCAAGTGCGGCCGTCAGGGCCAGAGCTTTCAGTTTCAGCATTGCTTTTGTCTCCTGTCTTGAAGACGCCGTCTGCGCACCAGCGCGGCCAGCGTGCGCTCTTCCGAGCCTTCGCACTTTAGCACTGATTGCTGACACAGTCCTGACGGACCAAGCGTGAAACCGCCCTTATTTTCTAGGTACTATTACGTACGGGTCGCAGTATCAGACTGTCTGCATAAGGACATAAAGAAGGCCAGCGGATTGTTCCGCCAGCCTTCTGAAATGCGTATATCGCGGGCCGTTCCTATTCCGCAGAAACTTCCGCCGGTTTGCGCTTGTCGAAGAGGGTCCAGACACCGTCTTCGCCGTGCCAGTCGCCGCGGGTGGCGCCTTTGGAATATTCGGTGGCGCGCTGTTCGAAGAAGTTGGCGTGCTCGACACCGTTGAGGATTTCCGACAGCCAGGGCAGCGGGTGCTTGTCGATACCGTAGATCGGCTCCAGCTTGAGCTGGCCGAGGCGCCAGTCGGCGATGTAGCGGATATAATTCTTGATGTCGGCCGGTGTCATGCCTTCGACGTCGCCGGCCTCGAAGGCGAGGTCGATGAACTTGTCTTCCAGCATGATCACGGTGCGGCAGCATTCGCGGATCTTCTCGCGCAGGGCATCGGTCATCACGCCGGTCTCGGCGCAGAAGGCGTGGAACAGCTTGATCATGCCTTCGCAGTGCAGCGACTCGTCGCGGATCGACCAGGTGACGATCTGACCCATGCCCTTCATCTTGTTGAAGCGCGGGAAGTTCATCAGCATGGCGAAGCTGGCGAACAGCTGCAGGCCCTCGGTGAAGGCGCCGAACACGGCCATTGAGACCGCGATATCTTCGTTCGTCTCGACGCCGAACTGGCCGAGATAGTCATGCTTGGCCGACATCTCCTTGTATTCCATGAAGGCGGAAAATTCGCTGTCGGGCATGCCGATGGTTTCCAGCAGCAGGGCATAGGCCGCGATGTGGATCGTCTCCATGTTGGAGAAGCTGGCCAGCATCATGGAGACCTCTGTCGGCTTGAACAGGGGCATGTAATTGGTCATGTAGTTCGCGCCGACCTCGATGTCGGACTGCGTGAAGAAGCGGAAGATCTGGGTCAGCAGGTTGCGCTCGCCATCCGACAGCTTGACCGCCCAGTCCTTGCAGTCCTCGCCCAGAGGCACTTCTTCGGGCATCCAGTGGACCTGCTGCTGCTTCTTCCAGAAGTCATAGGCCCACGGATAGCGGAACGGCTTGTAGGCATGGCTCGGGGTGAGCAGTCCGGATACATTTGGATTTCCGTCAGCCATGGGGGCCTCCTTGGTGTTCATGTCGATGCGTGGAGCAATATACACCACATATAGTGCTTCATTCAGGTTAATGCCGCAAGATATTCTGGTTACCTGTGTGACACTTGTCCACAGGGATGCCCACAGGAAATGCAGGCCAGCGTGACATCAGGCGGCCCGCTGAGGGCAGTCTACGCCCTTATGCAGGCCGAGTCCCCCTGCCCGCTCGCCCATCTGAAGGGGATACAGGGATAACGCCCTGAAGAAGCAGGCAATTACCCATCCGGACTTAGTGAGTTATTTATACCAGCATATATACAAAAAACCGCATGTGTATGACGGTGTGCAACCTGACCAATCCGGGCCCGTCCGGAGCGATGCATTACCCTGGCCTGTCATGCACGGCACAGGTGGCGCGGACATGATTCTCATCGAACAGCTGACGAAGATCTTCGATGCGCTGCCCTATCCGGTATTCGCAAAGAATGCGCAGCACCAGTGGATCTATGGCAACGCGGCGTTTGAAGAGCTGATCGGCCACGCCGATTATATCGGCAAGGACGACCGCGCATACTTCCCACCGGAACAGGTCAAGGCGTTCAGGACGGCCGACAGGCGGGTCTTCGCGGGCGAAGAAGTGCTGCAGGAAGAGGAAATCGGGTCAAACCTGTTCGCGCTGACGCGCAAGGTTCCGCTCGCGCTGCCCGACGGGTCAACCGGCCTTGTCGGCATCATCCTCGCTTCGGTGAGGCCGAACGTGCACCTGAAGGATGCGGAAACGTCCTATGACACCCTGTCACTAGCCTCCGGCGACCATTTGCGACAGCTTAACGAGAGCCTGTCAAAACGGGCGCGGGAGCTTGAGAGCTGTTTGACCCTGGCTGAACTAAAGCAGCTGGCCACTCTGGAGATTGCGCATACGGACACGACCACTGGGCTGAAGAACCGTCTCGGATTCGAGGACGAACTCGCCGCCACGATCCGCGAAGCGGAAGCGACTGGCAAGCGGTTCGGCGTCGCCTTTATCGATGTCGACCGGTTCAAGCAGATCAATGACCGATACGGGCATGCAACAGGTGATCTTGTCCTGTCCACAGTCGGCAAACGCCTCAGTGAGCTGCCGGATATCTTCGCGGTCGCCCGCTGGGGCGGCGACGAGTTCGCGCTCCTGACCGAATTGCCGAATATCGGCCAGGCCGCACTGCTCGAGGGTTTCGAAGACGCCCACAGATACACGTTCCGGCCGGTCAAGGGCGATCACAGGCGGATCAATATTTCCGGGTCGGTTGGCATCTCGGTCTATCCGCAGGACGCTACCTGTTCGGACGACCTCATGCGATATGCCGACATGGCCCTGATGGTGGCCAAACGGCAAGGCCGCGGCAGGGTGCTGCCCTTCGATGCCCACATAAACGATGCGATGTCGCGCCGGTTGCAGATCATCCGCGACTTGCCGGATGCCATTTCCAACAGCGAAGTGCGCCCCTTCTACCAGCCCATCGTCTGCGCGCAGACCCGCATGATCCGGGGCGTCGAAGCCCTGGCACGCTGGACCCACAAGGACCTCGGACCGATCAACCCGGAAGAGATGTTCGAGATCGCACATGCCTGCGGACTGGCAGCACAACTCGATGCCAAGCTTCACGAAACGGCCTGTAGGGACGTCAGGCGGTGGCTGAACACCGGGGCTATCAAATACCTGTCCCTGAACATCTCGCCCATGGATATCGTCTCTATCGATTTTGCCGAACGTTTCCTCGCGGGGCTGGCACGCACGAAAACTGACCCGAAGTCGATCTGCCTCGAAATCGTCGAGTCCGCCTTTGTCGATAATCTGGACACGGCCCGCAGCAATCTTGACCACCTGCACAAGGCTGGCGTGATGATCGCCCTCGACGATTACGGCACAGGGTTCTCGAACATGCGCGCCCTGCTCGACCTGCCCCTGGACAAGCTGAAGATCGACCAGTCCCTGATCCAGTCCATCGGGTCCAGCTACAAGATCGCCGACCTGATGACCTCCATCATGCAACTCGCCAGTACATTGCATGTGAAGGTCGTCGCTGAGGGCATCGAGACAAAGCTGCAGTCAGCCTTTGTCACATCTGCCGGCTGCGACCTGATGAAGGGTTACCTGTTCAGCCGGCCGCTGTCATTCGACGCGATGAACCAATGGCTGGCGGCGCATCAGAAACGGGTCGCCTGAGCGGACCGGGCTAGTGGCAGGCCCGACCGCATTGGGGCCGGGCATATCCGGAACCGGTCCTTGCCACGACGTGACTGTCTCAATGTCCGGTTCGCTCTCCAGCAGGCGCTCGGCGTGCAGGGCGCGGCGGAAGACAATGAGAGCCAGGACGCTGAGCCCCGCAGCTGTAAGGCCGAGCGCGACAAACAGGATACTCTGGCTGGCGTGAAGCTCTGACAATACGGTCCAGACAGCGGTCAGCGCGACGATGGCCGTTATCTCCATGAGCAGGAGAGTCATGACCAGGGCTTTCAGGAAGCGGCCCATGAGCGTTTCATTTTCTGTGAGAACACCAGCAGGCGCTGGCACAGACAAGATATCTGCATGCGCCCATGCGTCCGCAAGATGGGCGCCCGGATCTTTTTCAGTGGCCTGAGCTGCAGGCCGCCGGGACGGACATGTTGAACATTGGCAGGCCTTCGGTGCAGAGTTCGAGGCCGCCCTGCCACATCATGTGGAGCGCGACGTAGAGGATAACCGCCAGGCCGACAAAGGCGATCCATCGATGTCGGGTCAGGACGCGGGCAATCAGCGAGGAGGCCAGCCCCATCAACAGGATCGAGAGCGTGAGACCGAACACGAGCACATAGGGATGCTCGCGTGCGGCGCCCGCGACACCGAGCACGTTGTCGAGCGACATGGAGACATCGGCAAGAATGATCTGGGTGACTGCGGCACGCAGGCTTTTGCCGGGGGCCTGGCCAGCCACGGCCCCGTCGCCATCCAGGTCTGCGGCGGCGAGCGCCTCTTCTGCAGCATGGGCTGCGCTGGCCTGAAGTTCGCGCCACATTTTCCACGCGACCCAGAGCAAGAGAAGCCCGCCCGCAAACAGGAGGCCGACGATCAGCATGAGTTCAGCCGCAATCAGCGCGAATGCAATGCGCAAGACCGTGGCGGCGATGATGCCGATCAGGATGGCCTTGCCGCGCTGTTGTTGGGGAAGGCCCGCCGCCGCCATGCCGATGACGACGGCATTATCCCCCGCCAGAACGAGATCAATCGCGATCACGGCGAAGAACGCCTGAATCAGTTCGGGCGTCAGAAAATCGAATGTCATGGCGGGAAGGGCTTCCGGGCCGGGTCAAAGGGCAGTCATTGCCGGCTGGACATTCAGATGGGGTGCAACGTGAGGGACGGCAATATGGCGCTTGCTGAAAAAGCACCGGTCAGGATCTGGCTGTGTTTGTCGTGATCTCGGTCGTCGTCGAATTGGCGATGAAGCAAAGCTCGTGCGCGGCATGGTGCAGGGCCTCGACCTGGTCAGGCGAGGGCGGAGGGCCTTCATAGCTGACGACCGGGTTCAGAGTGACGCGTGTGATGGCCTGGCGGCCAAGGGCGTTCTTCGCCATTATCCCGACCGCCGCGTCTTCATAGCTGTTGACGACAAAGCCCGCATCGCGCGCCTTGTGGAGATAGAACAGCATGTGGCAACTGGAGATCGACGCGACAAAGGCCTCTTCCGGATCGACATTTTCGGCAACGGCGTAAGGCAGCGGGACAATGTGGGGCGATGCTGAGGCCGGCACTTTGAGGCCCCCGTCAAATTCCCACTCATGCGCGCGGGAATGCTTGTTGGCCTTGAAGTCACCGTCGCCGCGCGACCATCTGACAATGGCTGTATGATTGCCCATGTCCGGTCTCCATTCGTGCATCTGGCGCCTGCGATTGTTTAGCCGGACACGGGCGCCCCTGCCAAGCAGCATGAATCGGAATGCCTGCAGGGTCTGGTCGGTCTAGACCCGGGTTTGGAAACAGGCAGGAGGGCCGATTGGATATCGCGGATATTGACTGGGCCGCTGCCGGGACAGCGCTGGATGGACAGGGCTTTGCCTCGCTTGGCATATTGCTGGATGCGCAAGCGCGGGCTGCGCTGACCGGCGCGTTCGGCGAAGACGCGCCTTATCGCAGCCATGTGCACATGGCCCGGCACGGGTTCGGGCGGGGCGAGTACAAGTATTTCCGCTATCCCCTGCCCGGCCTGATCGCCGGACTGCGCACGGCGCTGTATCCGGGGTGCGCCGCGATTGCCAATCGCTGGGCTGAGCGGATGCGGCTGGACGTGCGCTATCCTGCAGCACATGCGGATTTCCTGGCGACATGCCATGAAGCCGGTCAGACACGCCCGACGCCGCTGATCCTGTCCTATCGCGAGGGCGACTACAATTGCCTGCATCAGGACCTGTATGGCGGGATCGTTTTTCCGCTCCAGATCGTTATCCTGCTGAGCGATCCGGTTGTGGATTTTGACGGAGGTGAATTCGTGCTGACAGAGCAGAGGCCAAGGATGCAGTCGCGCGCGCATGTCGTGCCCCTGCGGGCAGGCGAAGCGGTGGTGTTCGCCGTGAACGAGCGGCCGGTGAGCGGCACGCGCGGCGACTATCGCGTGAAAATGCGCCACGGCGTCAGCCCGCTGCGCCGGGGAACGCGGTTTGCAACAGGGATCATCTTCCATGATGCTGCGTGATGGCTGACCTGCTGAGCGGATTGCGTCCGGGCGAGACCTGGCATGGCGAAGGCGTGCTGCACCTGGCCGGCTTTGCCGATGCCCCGTCATTGTGGGATGCGCTGCAGCCCGTGCTGGTGGCCGCACCGTTCCGCCATCTGGTGACGCCGGGCGGCAAGACCATGTCGGTGTCGATGACGAATTGCGGGCGCGTGGGCTGGGTGTCCGACTGGTCCGGCTATCGCTACGATTCTCAGGATCCGCAGAGCGGGCGGCCCTGGCCGGACATGCCGGACGCGTTCCGCGAGGTGGCGCAGCGTGCGGCGGCGGCGTTTGGCGCAGGCGGGTTTGATCCGGATGCCTGCCTGATCAATTGCTATGAGGTGGGTGCGCGTCTGACGGCGCATCAGGACCGTGACGAGCAGGACCTTGCCCAGCCGGTCGTTTCAGTCTCGCTGGGCCTGCCCGGACGGTTCGTGATTGGCGGCGCGCAGCGTAGCGGGCCGAAGCAGACCGTGCTGCTGGAGCATGGCGACGCGCTGGTATTCGGTCGCAGCGCGCGGCTCGCCTATCATGGCGTGCTGCCGATCCGCGCCGGATCGCATGACATGACGGGCCCCCGCCGCATCAGCCTGACCTTCCGGAAGGCCGGGTAGCTGTCTCGACTTCCGCCTGCCGGACTGCCACGATGGACAAAATCATAAAGGGGAGAAGACGATGCGTGTTGCTGCCTATGCCGCTCAGGGACCGGAAGCACCGGTCGAACCGTTCGAGATTGACCGCCGTGACCTTCAGCCAAATGACGTTCTGATCGACATCACATGGTGCGGCGTGTGCCATAGCGATATCCACACGGCGCGCAATGAATGGGGACGGACCAGGTATCCTGTGGTGCCCGGACATGAAATTGTCGGGCGAGTGGGCGCCGTCGGCGCGAACGTGACCCGGCACAAGGTGGGCGACACGGTGGGCGTGGGGTGCCTTGTGGATGCCTGCCTCACGTGCCCGGCCTGCACGGATGGCGACGAGCAGTATTGCGAGAAGGGATCGGTCGGCACCTATGGCGGCACCGAGCCGGTGATCGGCGGGCCGACCTTTGGCGGCTATTCAAAGCAGATCGTGGTGCGCGACGCATTCGTGCTCAAGGTTTCCGACAAGCTGAACCCTGCGGAAGTGGCACCGTTGCTGTGCGCGGGCATTACCAGCTGGTCACCGCTGAAGCACTGGAACGTCAAAAAGGGGGACAAGGTCGGCGTGATCGGACTGGGCGGACTTGGCCATATGGGCGTGAAGTTCGCCGTGGCCATGGGCTGTGACGTGGTGATGATTACGACCTCGCCGGAAAAGGGCGCAGACGCCAAACGGCTTGGCGCGCATGACGTGCTGATCTCCAGCGACCGCGAGGCGATGAAGGCCCACAGGGGCAGTTTTGACTTCCTGTTGAACACCGTGCCGGTCAAGCATGACCTGAACCCCTACCTGATGCTGCTGGCGCGCAATGCCACAATGGTGCTGGTTGGTGCGATCGAGCCGCTGGAAGAAATGCATGGCGGCCTGTTGCTGGCGGGGCGTCGCCGCCTTGCAGGATCAGGCATTGGCGGCATCGAGGAGACGCAGGAGATGCTGGATTTCTGCGCCGAGCATGGCGTGACAAGCGATGTCGAGATCATAGCGATGAAGGATATCAACACTGCCTATGACCGCGTGGTCAAAGGCGACGTGAAATATCGGTTCGTGATCGATATTGCGACGCTTTAGTGCGCAATCGAGATCGAGAAGGCGCCGAAGCGTTGCGGTGTCATCTGGGCGTCGAATTCCTCGGTACGGTTCACATAGGTGAAAGCGAGCTGGACGGCGCGATAATGGACCGCGATACCGCCCTGAAGGTCGCCCACCAATGTCTTGCGGTCATCGACGCGGGGGCCGTCGCGCCAGAGATTGCCATCGAGGAACATGTCGCGGCCAATCGCCCGGCCGCTGGCGCCGATGAACAGATAGCCGCCCATCGGGTTGGCATCATTCCCCGGCACGAATTCGCCCGCGCCGGACAGGGCCGGGCGGATGCGCGGAGGCCCGAAACTGGAATCGAGGTCCCAGCCGATCCGCGCGGTCAGGCCGGTCGCGGCATAGGTGCGAACATTGCCGAGCCCGCCGCCGACATCAAAGCCGAAATCCGTTTCCACGCCCATGGGCAGGCTGGGCCCCGGAAAGCGATGCAGGCGCTGGGCGATGATTTCCAGGCCAGGTTCATCGCGCAACTGGTTTGGCCAGCCCTGCGACTCGGCCGCGCCGATCACACGGTGGAAATTGTTCTGGACAAACTCGCCACCAGCTGACGGCCCGACGACGCCGAGATTGACCTGCAATGTGTCCTGCGTATTGGCGCTGGCGGCAACGATCGTGCCGGACGCATAGAGCCAGGCGGCATAGGGCCGGTCTGTCGGATCGGGCACGGCGAGCGTCTTGTCTTCCGGCGTGAAGATGGTGTGCGAGAGCGCGAAGCCCTGGCGCAGTTCCTTGCGGTCGAGTTCGAGAAACGGGATGCGATGCGAAACCCATTCGAGCGCCGGGAAGATTTCATCGGCGCCGGAGACCCGTTCGAAGCGCAGACCATTGGAATAGTTGCGGTCGGTGCCGCCGCCGAACTTGTCATTCTCGACAGTCAGCGAGGTGACAGCCGGCTTCTTCACCTCCTGGCCATGAGCCAGTGGCGCAATAAAAAGGGCCGCGACAAGCGCGGCCCGAAACGGTGTCTGGGCCTTCATCATGGCCGGGGAAGTATCATCTATCTGCGCATCGTGAAACTTACACCTGCGAAATCTTCAGTGTCGCTGATGCTGCCATTGCGGTCTTCGTATTTGACTTCACGGCGGATGTAGCTGAGCGACAGTTCCCCGCCTGCGCGCTGGACCGAGACACCTGCCTGAAGGTCACCCACGGTGACCTGGTCGGACAGGGACATGTCATTCAGGTTCGGTGTCAGGCTTGTATTGCCGGCATCCCAGATCAGGGCTTCGCCATCGGCGCCTGCGAAAATGTACCAGCCCTGCGGCTGGCCGTCCTTGTCGAGGATGTTGAGGTCGCGGCCGATGCGGACTTCACCACCGACGCGCTTGGACTGCAGTTCGCCCTCTTCGCGCACCACAATGCGCGGGGCAACGCCGACGTCAAAGTTCAGGCCGGTCAGCTCCCTCGGGGCGGAGAAGGCCACTTCGGCGGCAATGTCTTTTTCAATCTGGGTCGGTACGGAGAGGCGGGCCCTGCCGCGCTCAGCCGCTATCGCGACAAGTGCAGGGCTGCCCGTCCAGGCCAGTTCAGGCAGTGCAGCCGGAACGATGCCGGGCGTGATGCCGAACTCTGCGGGCGTTGCGCCGTCAAACTGGGCAACCGGGGCCGGAAGAACGCCCATGATGGTGCCTGAGAAGCGCGCAGGTGAACTGTTGACGACATGGACGGAGATGGCGTCCGGCATGGCTGCCTTGATGTCTGTGGTTCCGAGCGCCGTGGGAACAGCTGTCATCATCCCGAGCGACGGCGGCGCCGCCGGCTCGGACCGTGCGTAATCATGTGGGGATGTCGATACGCAGCCCTGGCAGGCCAACGTCAACACTGTAGAGGCTACTGCGATTACCATACGCCTGACACCCTTCATGGCTAATCCTCGTACGCTTACGCTTATGGAGAATTACACCTCACCGCCCTTAATGTAGCATAAAGGGCACACCATGCCCAAATGCCTTTCGCTCAAAAAAGATTAATTCTGGTTGATTGAACGTCCGCCTGTCATTCTTGTTCCACAACCCGAAATCTTTTGACTTTTTCCAGCAAGACCGGAGCCAGACAGCCCATTCACATTGTTAATCTGTTGAGATATTTGTTTGAAATGAGGCAATTGTCCCAAGTTTTGCGTGGTTTCCGGGCAGCCGGATTTTCCACCCCTGAACGAAAAACGGCCAGTCCGCCGGGACTGGCCGTTTGGTCACTTCATCGCACCGCGAGAGCGCCAGCCTATTGGCAGGCCAGGCACTCGTCATAGTCGGTATTCGGCGTGTCCATGGTTTCGCCTTCGATCCGTTCCGAACCGGCAAAGGCCGCACGCTGGACCGATTTGGACCGGCAATAGTAGAGCGATTTCAGGCCGCGTTCCCACGCCGTCCAGTGCAGCATGTGCAGGTCCCACTTGGACACATCGCCCTTGAGGAAGAGGTTCAGCGACTGTGACTGGCAGATATAGGGCGTGCGGTCAGCGGCCAGCTCGATGATCCAGCGCTGGTCGAGTTCGAACGCCGTCTTGTAGACGTTCTTCTCGTGCTCATCGAGGCAATCGAGGTGCTGGACCGAGCCTTCATGTTCCAGGATCGAGGTCCAGATCTCGTTGGTGTTGAGACCCTTCTGCTCGAGCAGGGTTTCGAGTTGCTGGTTCTTGACCGTGAACGAGCCGGACAGCGTCTTGTGGGTGTAGACATTGGCCGGGATCGGCTCGATGCCGGCCGATGTGCCGCCGCAGATGATCGAGATGGACGCAGTGGGTGCAACAGCCATCTTGTGGCTGAAGCGGGCCATCATGCCTACATCGCGGGCATCCTCGCAGGGGCCACGCTCCTTGGCGAGCTTGACCGAAGCCGCATCGGCGCCCTGGCGGATGTGCTTGAACATTTTCTCATTCCACACCTTGGCCATCGCGCCTTCCATGGACACGTTCATCGACTGCAGGAAGGAGTGGAAACCCATGAGGCCGAGGCCAACCGAACGCTCGCGTTTGGCGGAATAGACCGCGCGGGCCATTTCCGGCGGGGCGCGTTCGATGAAGTCTTCGAGCACATTGTCGAGGAAGCGGAAGATGTCTTCCAGGAAGTGCTCGTCCTTCGACCATTCCATGAAGGTCTCGGCATTGACCGAGGAGAGGCAGCAGACGGCTGTCCGGTCCTGGCCGCGATGGTCGATGCCGGTCGGCAGGGTGATTTCCGAACAGAGGTTCGACTGCGTGACCTTGAGGCCCAGCTTGCGCTGGTGCGCCGGCATGGAATTGTTCACGGTATCGGTGAACAGGAGGTAGGGCTCGCCGGTCTGCATGCGTAGCTCGAGAATCTTCTGCCAGAGCTTGCGGGCATTGATCGTGCGGACGATTTCGCCGGATTTCGGGCTGATGAGGCCGAAATCCTCGTCGGCGCGAACCGCTTCCATGAAGGCATCGGTGATGTTGATGCCGTGATGCAGGTTGAGGCTCTTGCGGTTGAAGTCGCCGGAGGCTTTGCGGATTTCGAGGAATTCCTCGATTTCCGGGTGATGGCAGTCAAGATAGCAGGCCGCTGAACCGCGGCGCAGCGATCCCTGGCTGATCGCCAGCGTGAGCGAGTCCATCACGCGGATGAACGGGATGATGCCGGAGGTCTGGCCGTTCTGGCCGACTTTCTCGCCGATCGAACGGACATTGCCCCAATAGGTGCCGATGCCGCCGCCATTGGAGGCGAGCCAGACATTCTCGGTCCAGGTCTCGACGATATCATCAAGCGAATCGCCGACCTGGTTGAGGAAGCAGGAAATCGGCAGGCCGCGCGCCGCGCCACCGTTCGAGAGAACAGGCGTTGCCGGCATGAACCAGAGTTTTGACATGTAGTCGTAAAGGCGCTGGGCGTGCTCGGCATCGTCGGCAAAGGCCGTGGAGACGCGGGCAAACATGTCCTGGTAGGACTCGCCGGGCAGCAGGTAGCGGTCTTTCAGCGTGGTCTTGCCGAATTCGGTCAGCAGGGCGTCACGCGACGGATCGGTCTTGACCGGAGCGCCTTCAACCACGCGCAATTGCGCCTCGGCACCGGCTTTCGGCTTGCCCTTGCGCGGCGTATTTTTGGTCACAGACTTGGCCTCGGATGCAGACATGTGCAGCCCTCCAGTTTCATTGATATATAGGAACTGAAGCCCCCGGTAGCCAGATATGGCCCCCAACTTCTCTCCTGACACAACATATAGTGTCGGAAGGTTAACATGGGGTCAACGGGACATTTCTTAAAACCGTCAAAAAGGGCGTGGAATTCCGGTTAGCAAAAGGTTAACGCACGACCCTATCGCCTGTCCAGACGGGGGAAAGGGCAGGTTCGCAATGCACGGAAAAAAGACCGGAAAAAGCACGCAGAGCGCCCGAAAGAATCCGGAGCCAAAAAAAAGACCCGAAAGGCGGAGACAGGCGAACGACCCGGGCTGAAATCGTTGGGGCTGCTTCGTTCCCGACCTGACCCGATTGGCGAATGGCCCGTCCGCCACCTGCCTCCTCCGGGTTATATGCGCGGCGGCGGCGCGAATCGCAAGGGCAGGAATGAGTCGCGCTCAGGTATCTCCGAGAATCGCCTGCTCCTCCGGTGAGAAGGCGCGGGCCCGCGACAGAAAGCGCTGCTCGCGCCCATTATCGAGCGAGAACATGCCGCCACGGCCCGGCACAACATCCAGTATCAGCTGGGTATGCTTCCAGGCATCGAACTGGCTGGACGAGATGTAAACCGGCACATCGTCAACCTCGCCAAGGCATATATCGACATCGCCGATCCGGAACTCGCCCGCCGGGTAGCACATCGGGCTCGACCCGTCGCAGCATCCGCCCGACTGGTGGAAGATGATGTCAGGATGTTCCTTGCGGATCTCTGCGATGAGGCCCAGCGCGGCCGGGGTGGCGGTGACGCGCGGGGGGATGGTGCGGGCTTTGGTCATGCGGTCTCCGATGTCCGGTAGCGCGTAAAGACAGGGCAAGTTCCGGCGCGCAGCAGGGTGGGGCGCGCGCCGGAACCGCTTATCAGCCTGAAGGGGGGGCCTTCGGGCGATCAGAAGAAGCCGAGCTTTTGCGGGGCATAGCTGACGAGCATGTTCTTGGTCTGCTGGTAATGATCCAGCATTTTCGAGTGGTTCTCGCGGCCGATGCCGGACTGCTTGTACCCGCCGAAGGCCGCATGGGCCGGATAGGCATGGTAACAATTGGTCCAGACGCGGCCGGCCTGGATGGCGCGGCCGAAGCGGTAGCAGGTGTTCGCATCGCGGCTCCAAACACCGGCGCCGAGGCCGTAGAGCGTGTCATTGGCAATGGCGAGGGCATCCGCATCGTCCTTGAAGGTGGTGACGGAGACGACGGGCCCGAAGATTTCTTCCTGGAAGACGCGCATCTTGTTGTGGCCCTTCAGGACCGTGGGCTGGATGTAATAGCCGCCGGCGAGGTCGCCGCCATGCTCGGCAGCCGCGCCGCCGATAAGGACTTCGGCGCCTTCCTGCCGGCCGATGTCGAAATAGGAAAGAATCTTCTCTTTCTGCTCTGATGAGGCCTGCGCGCCGACCATCGTGGACGGGTCGAGCGGGTTGCCGAGCTTGATGGCCGCGACCCGTTTCAGGGCACGTTCCATGAAGCGGTCATAGATCGACTCGTGGATGAGCGCGCGGGAGGGACAGGTGCAGACTTCGCCCTGGTTCAGGGCGAACATGACGAAGCCTTCAATGGCCTTGTCGAGATAGTCGTCATCCTCGCGCATGACATCGGCGAAGAAGATGTTCGGCGACTTGCCGCCGAGTTCCAGCGTGACCGGAATGATGTTTTCCGCAGCATATTGCATGATGAGGCGCCCGGTCGTGGTCTCTCCGGTGAAGGCGATCTTGGCGATACGCTTGCTGGTGGCGAGCGGCTTGCCTGCTTCGAGGCCAAATCCGTTGACGATGTTGAGCACGCCAGGCGGCAGGAGATCGCCGACCAGTTCGGCAAACACCATGATTGAGGCGGGAGTCTGCTCGGCCGGTTTCAGGACGACGCAATTGCCGGCCGCGAGGGCGGGAGCGAGCTTCCACACGGCCATCAGCAGAGGGAAGTTCCAGGGAATGATCTGGCCCACGACGCCGAGCGGTTCGTGGAAGTGGTAGGCGACCGTGTCATGGTCGATCTCGCTGATGCCGCCTTCCTGGGCGCGGATGCAGCCGGCGAAATAGCGGAAATGGTCGATCGCGAGCGGCAGGTCGGCGGCCATGGTCTCGCGGATCGGCTTGCCATTGTCCCATGTCTCGCAGGTGGCGAGCATTTCGAGATTTTCTTCCATGCGGTCAGCGATCCGGTTGAGGATCAGTGCACGCTCTGCAACCGAGGTCTTGCCCCAGGCATCTTTCGCGGCATGGGCAGCGTCGAGGGCGAGTTCGATGTCGGCGGCATCCGACCGCGCAATGGCGCAGATGTTCTTGCCCGTGATGGGCGACGGATTGTCGAAATAGCGCCCGGCCTTCGGGGCGACGAACTTGCCGCCGATGAAATTGTCGTACCGCTCCTTGAACGGGGAGGTCAGTGTCGATGAATCGAGAAACTGGGTGTCGGCCATGTGATGTATCCTCCATTGGTTTCTTCGTCGTGATGCGAAGACTGGAGGAGAGCATTGTCCCGAACGGGGGACGTGTCAGGAGGGGGAAACCTCACAAACGCGGCAAGTGTCTCAGAACTGAGACAGGTTTCCGGAGAAACGTCAGTCCGTGCTGATGCCGAGGCGGTCCATGCGGCGATAGAGGGTGGCCCGGCTGATGCCGAGAGCGCGCGCGGCGGCAGCCATGTTGCCTTCGGCCCGGGCAATGGCGCGCTTCAGCTCGCGCCGTTCGGCACCGTCGAGGCCGATGCCGCGCTGCTCGGAATCGCCGAACACGTCGCCTGCGGGACGCGGCGTTGCGAACGCGCCATTCCCCAGATTGTAGGCCTGGCGGGCCGCGCGCGTGGCACCAATGACGAGATCATCCGCATCGACCGCAAAAAGGACAGCCCCGCGCTGGCCGTCGCCCTGCCCCCGAACGATGCGCCGGCCGGCAAAGGCGCTCTGGAAATGATCGGCCTCGATCTGGCGCGCGGCATCGGCCACGGTCTGGGCGATCAGCGTGGCGAAGGGCTGGGTGAGGTCTGACCGGCAGGAGGAGACATCGAGCACGGCCGCAAGCTCGCCATGCTCGTCGAAGAGCGGCGCGCCCATGCAGGTCATGACGGTGTTGCTGTCGTGGAAATGCTGGTCGCGATAGATCGTGACGACACGCTCCTCGGCGATACAGGTGCCGATGCCATTGGTGCCCTGCGTCGCCTCCGACCAGTCGGCACCCTGCCAGAGACCGGCGGAGCGGAACGTGCCCTCATCTGCGCCCGGCGTGCGCTGGTCGAGCACGATGCCGCCTGTGTCGCACAGGAGGATGCTGCACCCGGCAAGCCCGAGGCTGGCATGCAGGCGGTCCATGACGGGATTGGAAATGGCCAGCATGCGACCGAGAATTTCCCGGCGTTCGGCGAGGGCGGCCTCGTCGATACGTACATGCTTATGCGGGGCATCCGGCATGAGGCCGTGGGTGGTGAGCGATCGGGCCCAGGAGGCGGCAATGGCCGAGCGGGCGGCTGCGCTGCGCGACAGGGCAATCTCACGCACATGATCCGCATGCGCCCCGGCGGGCACGGATGCGGGCAGGTCAGGCTTGCTATCCATGAAGGCAGCCTAGCATGCACCCTGACGGCCTCAAAGCGGGCAAGGCATGCCCGTATTTCAGTTGTCCGTGGCTAGCCCTGCTGGTAGGCCTGCCGCACGCGAAAAACCAGAAGGGGGAAGCGATGACATTCCGGCATATCTTGATGGCAGGCGCCTGCGCTCTGCTCGCAGCAGGCGCGGCTTCGGCGAAAGAGGATGAGGCCCCGTCGAAACGGTTCACGGCGGACCGGGTGTTCGACATGGAATATGCGACAGACCCGCAGGTCTCGCCGGATGGCAAGACGGTCGCCTATGTGCGCCATTCCATGGACCGCATGACCGACAAGGACACAGGCCGGATCTGGATCCTGAATCTTGCCGACGGCAGCAACCGGCCATTGGTAACCGGCGGGTCGGGCGCCTCTTCGCCGCGCTGGTCGCCCGATGGCAACCGGATGGTCTTTGCCACGCAGACGGACGGCAAGCCGGAGATTCGGGTCCTCTACTTGGATAGCGGCCGCAGTTTTCCGCTGGCACAGTTTCTCGAAGCTCCGTCAGAGGCGACCTGGTCGCCTGACGGCAAGAATGTTGCCTTCAGCATGTTCGTGAAGGGCGAGGCACCCAGCTTCGCCAAGGCGCCGACGCCGCCGGAAGGTGCGGAATGGAACGAGGGCGTCAAGGTGATCGACACGCTGACCTTCCGTTTCGATGGCGAGGGTTATCTTGAGGACGGCGCGACGCAGGTTTTCGTGCTGCCGGTGGATGGCGGCACGCCGCGGCAGGTGACGTTCGGCGTCGCCGACATGCAGGGTCCGGAATGGCTCGACAATGACACGCTGCTGGTGTCGGGCAACGCTGCCGAAGACCGCGACATGGACCCTATCGAGAGCGAGATCTATGCGGTGGAACTGGCGGACCTGTCGATCAGGCCGCTGACAACGCGCGACGGCCCGGACACGTCCCCGGTGGTTTCGCCGGACGGCAAGACGATTGCCTATCGCGGCTTTGACGACAAGACGCTGTCCTACCAGCAGGCCGGTCTCTACCTGATGAATGCCGATGGCACGAATGGGCGCGCACTGGCTGCCGACTTTCCGGGTGATATCGGCCAGACGCATTGGGCGCCGGACGGCAAGAGCCTGCTCGTCCTGTCAGAAGACCATGGCGTGCTGAGCCTGTTCCGCATCGACCTGAACGGCAAGGTCACGCAAGTGATGACCGGCATTGGCGGCGGCTCGATCGGCCGTCCCTATGCAGAGGGCAGCTTCAGTGTCAGCGGCGGGCGCAAACCGGTCATCTCCTACATGGCGGGCTTCACCGACCGGCCGGCCGAGATCGGCACTGTCGGCATGGACGGCAAGAATGCCAAAGTGCTGACCCAGCTCAACGCCGATGTCCTGCCCTATCTCGACATGGCGCGTGTGGAAGAGGTGAAGGTTGCCTCCAGCCATGACGGCAAGGAGATCGAGGCCTGGGTCGCGTTCCCGCCGGACTTCAAGGCCGATGGCAGCTTCCCGATGATCCTGGAAATCCATGGTGGCCCCTATGCCATGTACGGGCCTTACTTCGGGAGCGAGATTCAGCGCTATGCGGCGGAAGGCTATGTCACTGTCTGGTCCAACCCGCGCGGATCGACCGGCTATGGCGAAGACTTCGCGCTGGAGATCGACCTTGCCTATCCGGGCAATGATTATGACGACCTGATGAGCGTGGTCGACGAGATGGTGGCGCGCAAATATGTCGACTCCGAGCGCCTGTTCGTCACCGGCGGATCAGGCGGCGGCATCCTGACCGCCTGGATCGTGACCCAGACCGACAGGTTCGCGGCCGCCGCTTCGGTGAAGCCGGTGATCAACTGGATGACCATGGCGCTGGCCGGCGATATTGCGCAGGTGGTGCGGCGCCACTGGATACGTGCCGAGCCCTGGTCGGACCCGGAAGCCTTTCTCAAGCATTCTCCGATCCGCTACATGGACAAGGTCGTGACACCCACACTGGTGATGGTGGGTGAGGAAGACTGGCGCACGCCGCCCTGGGAAGCCGAGCAGTTCTACACCGCGCTGAAGATGAATGGTGTCGATACGGCCTATATCCGCATACCGGGCTCGCCGCACTATATCGCCTCGCGCCCGAGCCGCCTGATTGCCAAGACGGACAATATCATGGGCTGGTTCGCCAAATATGATCCGGCGAAGAAGAACGAGGAAAAAGACGACGCCGGGGAGTAGTCCGCCATGAACGAGTGCAACGTGATCCTCGACAGCCTGGACACTTTCGCCACGCGCGAGGGTGACCCGGCGCCGGGGATCTATGCGCGCCTGTTCGCGGCGCATCCGGAGCTGGAGGCCCTGTTCCTGATGGATACCGATGGCGGGGTGCGCGGGTCGATGCTGCAACAGGCGTTCGATTGCCTGATCGATGTGGCCGAAGGCGGCCGCATGGCCGAGGTCGTACTCGGTGCGGAACGCGTGAACCATAAAAGCTATGGCGTGCCGGACAATCTGTTCGACATCTTTTTCCTGGCGATCCGCGACAGCGTGAAAGCGTCACTCGCAGATGACTGGACGGCGCAGACCGATGCGGCCTGGACGCGCCTTCTGGCGCAGGCAAGTCAGGCTAGCTATCCGTGAAGCAGTCGATCACGCCCGACACAGGTCTTGCGTTCACTGCTGCTGCGCGTGTGCTTCGATTGCTGAAAGACAGGAGACGCACAACGCCCTTTGGAAAAAGGCGCTCCCGCCGCCACGTGGCGAAACGGGAGCGCTGGCCCGCCGGGGGGGAATGGCGGGGAAGCTCAGGCTGAGGCTGCGGACGGCCGGGTGCCAGCGTCTTTCCAGTGACGGTGCAGGAGGGGAACAAGTTCATCCGGCCGCTCGCGCGGAAAGAACAGCTTGGCCCCGGGCACTTGAACAACGGGACGCGCGCCGGGAATGGTGTCTTCCAGCCACCTTGCGCATTCGATCCCGAAGAATACATCCGCGGTTCCCCAGACGATCAGGGTGGGCGCGCGGAGCTGGCGCAGCCTGCTTTCCACGGACATCGTATCGGCAGGGTTCATGGAGGCGAAGAAGCGGGTCATGAGCTCTGCCCTTTCCGGAGAGGCCGAAAGGGGGCCGAGATAGGCGGCCAGTTCTTCCTCACCCAGAATGCCGGGATCCTCGAAGCCGACGGCGAATGCCTCCCGGGCGGTGGCGGGATCCTTGCCGAGTTCGCCTGCGACCGGGGCAAAGCCCTGCTGCGCAATCATCTGTTTCATCGGCTTGATGGGCTCCGGCGGCCACATGTCATGCACATCGCAATTGGTCAGAACCAGGCTGTCGATGCGCTCCGGGTGATTGGCCGCGAAAATCTGCGCGATGCCGCCGCCGCTGTCATTGGCGACGAGGTGACAGGACCCGATGCCCAGTGCGGCGCAGAATTCTTCCAGCATGCGGGCATTGGCGGCGAAGGAGACATCCTGATCCGCAGAGGTTTCGGTTGCGCCGTGGCAGAGGATATCCAGCGCAATGCAGCGATACTCCCCTGCCAGCCGCTCCATGACAGGGCGCCAGAGCAGCCCGTTGAGGAAAACGCCGTGAACGAACAGGACGACCGGCCCCTCCCCCATCTCCACATAGGCAATCCGGCCTGAGGGCGTTTCGACATATCTGCGGTGGTCCAGAAATGTGGCAACATGCATTTGCGATTCTCCCATTGCCCCGCCCGGAACACTTCTGCAGCGGGAATGTTGATCTTACCGACCAATAGTCTGTAACTTACAGACCATTGGTCTGTTACACAAGAGGTTTCATGGCGCCTGAAAAAACCACGCAAAAAGCCCGGAGCGACAGCGCCCGCGCCAGCCTGCTGAAGGCGGGACGGGAGCTGTTCGGAAGAAACGGCTTCATTTCAACGGCGGTGAACGACATTTCCGCGGCAGCAGGCATGTCGAAAAGTGGCCTTCTGCATCACTTCCCGTCAAAAGCAGCGCTGTTCGAAGCCGTGTTCGAGGAAGAGGAAATGCGGCTCGTGGCGCGCGTCGCCGCAGAAGTGGGCGCCGCGCCGAACGCACGCGAGCGCATGCGGCAAGGCGCGCGGGCGCTGCTCGACGCACTGAATGACTCTGTGTCACGTCAGATCGTGCTGATCGATGGACCGGCCGTGCTCGGCTGGGCAGTCTGGCGGCGGATCGAAGGGGAACACGGGATCGCCCTTATCGAGGCCACGCTGAAAGAGGCACAGGCAGAAGGCAGCCTCGCCCGCCTGCCCGGCAGCGCCTTTTCCCGCATGTTTCTCAGCGCGCTGCATGAAGGCGCCTTCAGCATTATCGAGGATGAAACGCAGCGGCCTGCCGTGGAAATCATGCTGGATCAGATGATCGAGGGCCTGTTCGACAGGGGCTGATGCCGTGCGCAGGCGGCCGCAACGCTGTAAAGCCGCAATCACAGGGGCCAGCGCCTAGCGGGGGCGGTGCTCCGTGCCCTCCCCGGCCGTGATGAAGACGGCGGTCGCGCTCTCCGGCACGTCGGCGATGTGCCAGACGCCGGGCGGGTTGATGGCATACTCGCCGGGCGACAGGGTGACGGATTGCGTGCGCCCGTCCGGGTATTCCTGGTACAGGGTCATGCTGCCAGCCGTGCAGAGCACGATCTCGGCACCTTGCGGGTGGACTTCCCAGCCCGCCCAGTCTTCGGTGAACGTGTGCATCGACACGAGACGGCCCTCGATGCCGTCATGCGGATGCAGCTCGCCATAGCGCTCATACCATTCCATTCCGCCCGTCATTGCCGGCAGGATGTGCGCCGTGGCGCCATGGCCGAGATGGATCGGGTACTGGCTGAGCTGTTTGGACGTTGTCATGCGGGCCTCCTGATGGGGACAGCCTAGCATTGCCGACCGCACAATCAACTTTTCCAGAAAGCCATGCAAGACGTCACCAGGACGTCAGGCCTTTGCGACCTGCCCCGGACGCGTGCCCGTCCAGCGATGGAAGGCGCGGGAGAATGACGAGGGATCCGAGAAGCCGACGAGATAGGCAGTCTCGTTGACGGAGACTTTCTCGCCGGAGAGGTAATGCAGCGCCATTCTTTGACGCAGGGAATCGAGCAGTGCGTCGAAACTGGTGCCTTCGACCTTGAGCTGGCGGTAGAGGGTCTGGCGGCTGATGCCAATGCGCGCGGCGACGCTGTCCATCGTCACGTCACCGGTGTGAAGGACAGGCAGGATGATCGCCTCGACGCGCGCGGCGACGCCCTGCGCCGCATCGAGCGATTTCATCAATTCATCGGCCCGCACGCTAAGCGAACCGAAGACGTAACGCGGCGTCTTTGACAGGCGCCGCGTGAAGAAGGCCTCCGTGATCTCCATGGCATTCCGACTGGCGCCAAAGGTGACTGGCACGCCGAGAATGCGCTCATAGTGTTTGGCATGGCCCGGAGCGGCATGGGTGACTTCTGCAGAGCAATAGAGCGGCGTGTTAGGAAAATAGTACTGGGTGCCGCAGATGAAGCGGGCAAGCGTCGACTCGGTGAGTTCCGGAAATTCGTTCGGATTCCTGCGCGTGTCGATGATGAATGCGCGGCGGCCTTCCCGCGAGATCACGAACCGGTCGCCATCCGAGGGTGCCGTCGTATCGATGACAAGGCGTCCGTAGCGGTTCATCTGGCGGAACGCGTCCGGCATGTCGGACGCCGCGTGACTGATCAGCCCCACGATCGACAGGTCGTCGAACCGTATGGTCGATCCGAACAGGAGCCCCAGCGTGGGTTCGCCGGACAATTCCTTTCCGGCGCGCATCAGGGTCTTGAAGGCGGTCAGCGCAATGCGTGCATCCGGATCGGTGAGGTCTGCACCGGTGATGCCGGCACGCGCCAGCAGGGTCTCGCGCGGCGCACCGTGCGAGACGGCAAGATCAAGAAGGCCCGAGGCATAGCCAGCAGACACCGTGGCCCTGGCCGTCATTGGAGAGCCGCCTGATTGTTACTGTGCGTCATGATAATGTCGCCAAGTGTCATGGGGGCAGGGTCGCCCGTCCGGTAAGTTGTCGCAAGACCTATAACAGCCGGAGTGAAAACGAAATGACCGATAGCGCCGCCACTACGCGTTCGCGTCCCCTGATTGATCCACGCAAGGCATTGTCCTTTGCGGGCGCCGTGTGGTTCGTGACGGCCGCGATCGGCCAATTGGCCTTCGTACTGTATATCGCGGCCTTCTATTACGTCTCCACGTTCCAGGGCGACTTCGCGCGAATGGACAGCCGAGTTATCCACGGCTTCATCAATGGCGACTTGCTGGGCAACGCCCTGTTCCTGTCGCATGTGCTGCTGGCCTTCTGGATTACCGCGAGCGGGCCGATGCAATTCATCCCGCAGGTGCGCAACCGGTTCCGAACCTTCCACCGCTGGAATGGGCGCTTTTATCTGACCGTCGCACTGCTCACAAGTTCAGGCGCCCTCATGCTCACCTACCTTCGCCCTCATTTCGGATCGCCTGCCCTGCTGTTCGTGAACACGGCGGATGGTGTGTTAATCATCGCGTTCGGATGTCTCGCCCTGAGGGCCGCCCTAAAACGTCGCTTCGACGACCACCGGCGCTGGGCATTGCGCATGTTTATCGCGGTTAGCGGCGTGTGGTTTTTCCGTCTCGGCTACGGATTCTATTTCTTCATCACGGCAGGAGAGATGCCAGGATCGCACAATCTGTCAGGCCCTGCAGACATTGCGGTCGCCAGCACATGGATTTTTGCGCTGGCCGGACTGGAATTCTACCTGCTCGCCCAGAGACGCCGGTCAGGCGCCATCAAACTAGTAGCCGCCGCGATGGCGATCGCGGCGGCTGGAGCAGTTCTGGTGAGCAGCTATTTCGCTGCCCATATGTTCTGGCTGCCAACACTGGCCGCCTAGACGCTGCGCTTACGACCGCGCCGGGACCCTAGTAATCCGGGTTCGACTTGGCGTGGCGTTTGCGCTCGTGCGGGTCGAGATAGATCTTGCGCAGCCGGATATTGCTGGGCGTGACTTCGACCAGTTCGTCGTCGGCAATATAGGCCAGCGACTTTTCCAGCGTCATCTGGATCGGCGGCGTGAGGCGCACGGCCTCGTCGGTACCGGACGCGCGCATATTGGTGAGCTTCTTGCCCTTCAGGACGTTCACTTCCAGATCATTGTCGCGCGTATGCTGGCCAATGATCATGCCGGCATAGACCTTGTCGCCCGGATTGATGATCATCGGACCACGGTCTTCAAGGTTCCAGAGGGCGAAGGCCACGGCCTCGCCCTGCTCCATGGCGATCAAAACGCCCGTGTGACGGCCCTGGATGCGGCCCTTGTGCGGGGCGTATTCATGGAACACGCGGTTCATGATGGCGGTGCCGCGCGTGTCGGACAGGAGTTCGCCCTGATAGCCGATCAGGCCGCGCGTCGGCGCGTGGAACACCATGCGCGTGCGGCCAACACCGGACGGGCGCATGTCGAGCATGTCGGCTTTGCGCTCTGACAATTTCTGCACGACGATGCCGGAATGATCGTCATCCACGTCGATTACGACTTCCTCGATTGGCTCGAGTTTCTCGCCGTTCGGGCCTTCCTGCATGACGACCTGCGGGCGCGACACGCCGAGTTCGAATCCTTCGCGGCGCATCGTCTCGATCAGCACGGCGAGCTGGAGTTCACCCCGGCCTGACACGGTGAAGGCTTCGGCGTCGGTGGCGCGGTCGACTTTCAGCGCGACGTTGCCTTCGGCTTCCTTGACGAGGCGGTCCCAGATGATGCGGGAGGTCACTTTCGTGCCCTCGGTACCGGCATAGGGGCTGTCATTGACGCGGAAGGTCATCGAGATGGTCGGCGGGTCGATCGGCTGGGCTTCGATCGGGGTCGTGACGGACGGGTCGCAGAACGTGTCGGCGACGTTGGCCTTGGTCATGCCGGCGAGCGAGACGATGTCGCCTGCGACGCCTTCTTCGACCGGGATGCGCTCGAGACCGCGGAAGGCGAGGACTTTCGAAATACGCCCCTGTTCGACGAGCGAACCGTCACGGGCGAGAACCTTGACCTGCTGGTTCGGCTTGACCGTGCCGGACGTGATGCGGCCGGTCAGGATGCGGCCGAGGAACGGGTCGGACGAAATCGTGGTGGCGAGTAGGCGGAACGGGCCTTCTTCAACTTTCGGTGTCGGCACGTGGTCGACAACCATCTGGAACAGCGCATCCATGTTGGTGGTCGGATTCTCGTATTCAGTGTTCATCCAGCCCTGCTTGGCCGAGCCGTACAGGATCGGGAAGTCGAGTTGCTCCTCGCTGGCATCGAGATTGGCGAACAGGTCGAAGACTTCGTTGATGACTTCGTCCGGGCGGCGTTCGGGCTTGTCGATCTTGTTGACCGCCACGATCGGGCGCAGGCCGACTTTCAGGGCCTTGGAAACCACGAACTTGGTCTGCGGCATGGGGCCTTCGGAAGCATCGACAAGAACGATGGCGCCGTCGACCATCTGGAGGATACGTTCGACCTCACCGCCAAAGTCGGCGTGTCCGGGCGTGTCGACGATGTTGATCCGGTAGCCATTCCATTCAACCGAGGTTGTCTTGGCGAGGATTGTGATGCCGCGCTCGCGCTCGATATCGTTGGAATCCATTGCGCGCTCGACGGTTTTCTCGTTCTCGCGATAGGTGCCGGACTGTTTGAGCAGTTCGTCCACGAGCGTGGTCTTGCCGTGGTCGACGTGGGCGATGATCGCGATATTGCGCATTTTCTCGATGGACTGGGACATAGGTATGATAGGCTTTCGGGAGGAGGAATCGGGTGTCTGGTGCGCGCCCTAGCCGAATATGCGGGTTTTGACTATGGGGGATGGGCAGGATCGCTTGTGGCGGCTAAGCAATTCCCATCCATCACAAACCCGGTAGTGTCCCGATCCATGACAAATTCAAACGATATGCCGCTCGCGGCAAAGCCTCTCGACCGCGCCGCGCATCGCCGGACAGACGAAGCCTGGCTTCAGACTGCCATGCAGCAGGACGATGCCTTGTTCTTCCTGATGCGCAAGGGTGACCCCTTCGTCGAAAAGCGCGGCCTGTTCTGGATGGGGCCGGAAGCGCGCAAACTGTCGCCGGCCTCCCCGACTGTGTTCATGGGTGAAGACAAGCAGGGCGCGCCGGTGTTTGCTCTGAACCTTCCTGACGCGTTCGACGTCGAAGAGTCGCTGATTGCGGGGGCCGGCACGTTCAGTGAATTCCGCATGGCCGCCGGCGCCATGGCCGACATGGAGGCCAATCTTGTTTCGACCGCGCGCAGCGTGTTCCTGTGGCATGCAAGCCATGGCCATTGCGCCAAGTGCGGCGGACGGGTCGGCGTGGTGGATGCCGGGTGGAAAACCCAGTGCCCGGAATGCGGCACCGAACATTTCCCGCGCACGGACCCGGTCGCGATCATGCTGGCCGTGAAGGATGGCAAATGCCTGATCGGACGACAGGCCATGTGGCCGGCCGGTTTCATGTCGTGCCTGGCAGGGTTTTGCGAACCCGGCGAAACCATCGAACAGGCGGCGGCACGCGAACTGTTCGAGGAGGCGGGCATCAAGTGTGATCCGGCGAGCGCGGAATATATCGCATGCCAACCCTGGCCCTTCCCTTCTTCGCTCATGGTCGGCCTGATTCTGGAGGCCGAAAATTTCGAGATTACGCTCGATAAAAACGAGATCGATGAGGCAAGATGGATCACGCGCGCCGAAGCACGCGAAATAATTTCCGGACAACATGCTGAACTTTTCTGCCCGCCAAAGATGGCAATTGCGCATCATATATTGAGAACTTGGGCCCTTCGCGACGACTAGTCGTATACGGATCGTTTTTTCCGCTCGCGCGTCAGGTGAAAATCAAGAGTTGATTTCCCGCGAATCACAATATTATTGGCATGCCACTGACAGGAGATCGGAAATGGCAATTGCAAAAAAACCTGCCGCCAAAAAGCCGGCAGCAAAACCAGCCGCAAAGCCAGCAGCGAAAAAAGCTGCTGCCAAACCGGCGACAAAGACTGCGACCAAGACCGCTGCGAAACCAGCTGCCAAGAAGCCGGCCGTTAAAAAGCCCGCTGCCAAGGCTGCTGCAAAACCAGCCGTGAAAAAAGCCGCTGCGAAGCCAGCCGCGAAAAAGCCTGCTGCAAAGAAGCCGGCCGCCAAAAAGAAATAAGTCTGCGGACAAGTTTTGAAAGACGGGCGAGCATGTCTCGCCCGTTTTTTTATGGAGAATCAGGGAATTGCAGCTGCTTGATGGAACCCCCGCGCCCGCGACGAGCGCGGGGGCCATCCTGCCGGGCAGTCAAATGAAGGGCTGCCTGCCCGACCGGACCATTGCTGGCCGACCTAGAATTTCAGGACGTAGGCAACGTCGATCACATCGACCGAGTCATCATAGTCGAGATAGGTGTAGCCAACGCGGATTCCCTGGTTAGGGGCGAAGTAGTAGTTGCCACCCAGGCCAAGGGCCGCAGCGTCATCGTCGGCCGAAGCGGACACGCCGCCCGCCGATGCCTTGATCTCGGTGCTTACGTATCCGACCCGGCCGAATACATCTGCCTTTTCGGAAAATGGAATGCGGCCGACGGCATAGGCGCCGTAGGAGCTTTCCAGTTCAACGTCCGCACTGACACCGGCAATCGTCGTGGACTCGTCGGCAACGCCGATAGCCCCTTCGATTTCGGCGCCGAGGAATTCGCTGAAGTTGTAGCCGCCACGCAGCTGGACGGCACCGAGGTCGGCATCATCCGCACTATAGTTGCCGTAACCGATCGTGCCGTAAAAGCCGGTGTCCTGAGCAAGGGCAGGTGCAGCGGCGAACGCAGCGAGAGTCATGGCCGTGGTGATTGCAAGTTTCATGGGAGATATTCCTTTTGTTATCCCGTCTCCGGGAGACCGGAATCTAGCGATTGATTGTGGCAAGTTGCGTGAATTCTGATTCATGTTTGCTGACGGACGAAATGTGTTGCGGCCGGGCAACGGTGCCCCTTCCGGGTCTTGAGAATTCACGAAAAAAAGCAGACGGCCCGCCGCGGGAATGCGGCAGGCCGTTGGCAATTACCGATTCAGATATGTGGCGAAATGTGCCTTAATGGTTAAGCGCAGACCATTCGGTATCGGCCCGGGATATAAAACCCGGAATGTCCGCGTTCCATTTATCCTGGATGTCGGAATTGTAATTCAGGTAGAGCTTGCCATCGACAATCTTCCAGTAGCGTGCATCGCCTTTGGCATGCTTGCCGTCAGCCATCGCCCACGCGCAGTAGCCGCCATATTGCGGCGCGTAAGCGTCCGGGTCTGCCAGGAAAGCGTCACGGTGCGCGGCACTTGAGAACAGGAAGGTTGCGCCCTTGTATTCGGCGCTGAAATTCTTGTCGCCCTTCTCCGGCGAGCCACTCTCGAAATAGGCAACAGGATCATATCCTTGCAGTGCCGTACTGGAGAACCGCCCGGTATAGATCGCAGGCTCTGCCGATGCGGCTGGTGCAAACGTGATGGCAGGCGAAACGGCCAGAAGGGCCGCAAGAAGCAAGGCGCGAGGTTTCATGATGGTATTCACTTTCTGTCTCCTGGAAGGAAAAGGGAAGTCGCCGGGACCTGGTAGGGAAGCTTCGAGGGGTGAGGTGGGGACGCTCTCGAAGGGTGGTCCCGGCGACAGGGCAACAACTCAGACGGGGTGGATCCGGGTTGTCGCGATCGGGTTTGTGGACGCCGGATCAGGCAGGATGGCGGCGCGCAGTCCGCCAAGAATGGACAGCAGCGTCCTGCGCCGCGCGATGAGCAGCAGGAGCGATCCGGTCCAGACCGTGACAGCCATGGCAAACAGGCCGCCACCATCATTGTTCGGATCGATGCCAAGCGGCGTGAGAAGGTGGAAACTGACAGCGCCGCTCATGACGGCCACGGCGATCAGCGCGCCGAGTGTCTGCAGGCGGCGAAAGGCCGGGAACACGCCGAGAAGGAGCAGCGCCGAGGCTACCAGCTCAGCCGTTCCGATGACGTACTGGCTGAACAGTCCGCTCTGGGCGAACAGGCCGCCCGCGCCGAAACTGCCTGCCCAGGCATCAAGCCGGCCAAAGATGACCTGCGTCTCCGGCGCGTTGGTGAACTTGTAGCGCAGGCTGTCCAGGAAGACCGCCGAGGCGATCAGGCTGAAGACGTACGGCGCGTAGGCCTTTATCTTGTCAAACATGGAAAGTGTCCCTCACCTTTTGATGCCTTGTTTTCTCATGGACAGGCCCTCTCCGGCAAAACAAACGCCTGTGAGCACCACCCACGATTACGTGAGTTGGCGTCAGCGGCCGTCCCCGGCGCAGGCGCGGGTACACGGCGCCCAGGCGAACGGCTTGTAGGGTGGGTTCAGCGGTGTCTCGGCGACATGGTTGGTATAGTTGGAGATGGTCTTCAGCGCGACACCAAGGATGACGCCGAGGATGGCGCTCTTGTCCCATCCGGCCTTGAGGAAGACGGTGACGTCCGCATCCGACACAAAGCCCCGCTGGCGCACCATGCGGCGGGTGAACAGGCGCAGGCCTTCCAGACGCGGATCGGGCAGTGGCTGGTTGTTACGGACGGCTTCGATGACCGTCATGTCCAGCCCGGCTGCCGCAGACGCAGCCGAATGCGCCGCGACGCAGAAATGGCAGGTGTTTTCGATACTCACCGTCAGAAGCACGACCTGCCGCTCCAGCGGGGTGAACCCGGCCGTGTCAAAGATGCGCGACAGGCTGAGATAGGCATCCAGGGCGGCCGGGTTTTCGGCCAGCACGCCCAGCATGTTGGGGATCATGCCGTTTGCGGCCTTGACCGCTTCCAGCGCGGGACGCGCCGCCGCTGGCGCAGAGGCTTCATCGTGAATGTTCAGCTTGCTCATGATCGCACCATTTCTCGGTCTGGAGAGCGGACGGGATGGGTGTTTCGTCCTTATGTGAAGCTATTTAGACCCAATCCCCCTTCGCAGAACGCGGACAGTCCCCATATGCTTCATTCGAAATACGCATAGGAGACACTGGGGTGGACCGTATTGATGCCATGCGCCTGTTCATTCGCGTTGCGGATGCAGGCAGTTTTTCCAAGGCGGCGAGCGATCTCGGCCTCGGCCAGCCAACCGTTTCGCGGCGCATCCAGGAACTGGAAGCCAGCCTCGACGCGACCCTCTTCCTCCGGACGACGCGCTCGCTGAGCCTGACTGAAGCCGGCGACCGGTTCTATAAGCGCGCCCACGACATTCTCGCAGAATATGACGATGCGGAAGCCGAGGCGCGGGGGCTCGATCACGAACCGGTCGGATTGCTGCGGATCTCCTGTGTTTCCTCGATGGCCCGGCTCGTGATCGGCCCACGGATCGCCAGCTTCATGAAAATGTACCCGCATATCCGCGTCGATGTGCTGACTGACGACACCTACACTGACCTTGTCGGCGAGGGCGTGGACCTGGCCTTCAGGATCGGCACGCTGGTTGATTCAAGCCTGATGGCGAAAAAGGTGGGCGAGTCGCCGCGATCGCTCTGGGCTTCCCCGGAATACCTTGCCGCGCGCGGGACACCGCAGCATCCCCGGGACCTGGCTGAGCATGATGCGGTCCTGTTCCGGCAGACAGCGACGAACGAGTGGGTGCTGAGCCGTGATGGCGAGACCGTCAGCGTGAAGGTTGATGGCCGGTTCAAGGCGTCGTCAGGTGACCTGCTGCTGCAGGCGGCCCAGTCCGGCCTCGGCCTGTTCCTTGCGGCGAGCTGGCTTGTGTCTGACTGCGTGAATGATGGCAGCCTGGTGCGCGTGATGCCGGAATGGACCGCTACGCCGAGCCCGGTCCATTGCGTGTGGACGTCCGGCAAGCTGCGCGGCAAGGCGAAACTGTTCGCCGACCATATTGCCGACGCGCTGCGGTTCGAGACCCAGACCTGCTAGAAGCCGGTGGTTGGCTTGGCCGGAAATACGCCCAGAATCTTTAGCGACTGGGAAAAGAAGCCCAGTTCTTCGAGCGCGATCTGGACCGGGCGTTCGTCGGGGTGTCCTTCGATTTCAGCATAGAACTGGGTCGCCGTGAATGAGCCGCCTATCTGGTAGCTTTCCAGCTTGGTCATGTTGATGCCATTGGTCGCAAAGCCGCCCATGACCTTGTAGAGCGCGGCAGGTATGTTGCGCACTTCGAACAGGAAGGCGGTCTTGGTCGGCCCCTCGCCCGCCTCGATTTCAGAGGGCTCGCGCGCCATGATGATGAACCGGGTCGTATTATGGGCTGCGTCCTCGATATCTTCAGCCAGAATGTCGAGACCATAGACCTTGGCGGCCAGGCGCGGGGCGATCGCCGCGACCGACCGGTTGCCGCTTTCAGCCACTTCACGCGCAGCGCCTGCCGTGTCGGCGGCGGTCACAGGTTCGATATTGTGAGCCTTGAGGAACTTGCGGCATTGGCCGAGCCCCATGATGTGGGAACGGGCCCGGGTGATCTCGTCCAGTTTAACGCCCGGCAGGCCCATCAGCTGGAACCGAATCGGCAAATAGTGCTCGCCAACGATCTGAAGGCTTGTGGTCGGCAGCAGATAATGAATGTCACCGACCCGGCCGGCGATCGTGTTCTCGACCGGAATCATGGCGAGTTCGGCCTCGCCCTTCTCGACAGCCGTGAAGCAATCCTCAAATGTGCGGCAAGGAAGCGGCGACAAGCGCGGATAGGCCTCGTTGCAGGCAATATGGGAGTTTGCCCCGGGTTCACCCTGATACGCGATGTGATTGGCCATTCGGCGTCCTTTTTTGCGGGTCCGACATGCGTCGGATCGCCGCGAAGAAAGCAGAAGCGTCCCTTCCTCGCAGCCTTTATGTTGTCTGTACTCCGTTAGCGTGCCAAAAGGCGCGCGCCAAGACACATGACAAGATAGATTCGAAGGATTGCCCCAATGGGAGAACTCGGTGTCAACAAGATCCTCGGCGCGTTGCTAGCCACCGCGCTGGGCCTGATGGGCCTGCACCAGCTTTCAGGAATCGTGTTCAGCCACGGAAGCGGCGCAGAACCTCATGGCGAGGAGCACGCAGAAGCGACCTCGATGAGCGAACAGATGTGCGCGAAGTACGCCTATTGCGTCGAAGTTGCCGGCAGCGGCGGCGGAAGCGAAGTCGTTGAGGCGGTGTTCGACCTCGGCGCGGCGCTGGCCAGCGCCGATGCGTCGAAAGGCGAGCGCGCGTTCAAGGCCCAATGCTCGACCTGCCACACCATCACCGAGGGCGGCGCCAATGGCACAGGCCCGAACCTTTACGGCGTTGTCGGTGCGGCCAAGGCAGCCCATGCCGGATTCGCCTATTCGGCGGCCCTTTCCGGCATGAGCGGCGACTGGTCCTACGAGAACCTCAACGCCTGGCTGGAAAATCCCTCCGCCTATGCCCGCGGCACCTCGATGTCGTTCGCTGGCCTGCGCCGCGATCCGGACCGGGTCAACGTGATTGCCTATCTGGTCGCCAACTCGCCGAACGCCCCTGCAGCACCCGCGCCACTGGCCGCATCTGATGAGGACGGTGCGGCAGAAGGCGAAGCTGCTCCCGCCGAAGGTGAAGGGGAAGATGAAGCCCCCGCCGATGCAGCGCAAACGGAAGCTGTTGAGGGTGAAGCCACTGCTGAAGAGGCGGCGGAAGCCCCTGCAGGCGAACCGGAAGCTGAGGCCGCGCCCGCCGAAGTACCTGCCGAGGCACCTGCAACCGAAACGCCGGAAAACTAGGCGACGGGTTCAGCCATCCAGTGGGGCACCTGCCCTGCACGTTTTTCAACATCAATGCGCCGGGCCCCTAGGGGCTCGGCGTATTGCGTTTTGATCCTGGCAATCGCCTGATCCAGGGGCTCGCGGGCCACGGCCATGTGCCAGGCATTGGCGTGCAGGAGGTGATGGGCGTCGGTCATGACGCCGACATGGCCTTTCCAGAATACGAGGTCGCCCCGCTTCAGGGTGCCTGAGACGTTCCAGCCGGCAATATCATCGCCTCCCCAGGCGAACTGCAAGTCGCTGTCACGGGGCAGCAGAACGCCTGCCGATTCGAACGCCTGCTGGGTCAGGCCCGTGCAATCGAGGCCGAGACTATCGCGTCCACCCCAGAGATAGGGGGCATGAAGGTAGCGTTCGGCAACAGCGACGGCGTCGGTTTCCAGCGCGCCCAGCGGCGCCAGATGGCGCGCGTGTACCCAGCCTGCCTGTTCAGAGCGGGCATAGTCACCCTCCTGCCCCGTGATCGCGAGCTGTGCGCCAAGGCTGAGCATGGCATTCACGGGTGATTTCAGGTCCGGAGCGGTATAGGCAAAGGTTCGAAGCGCCGTGACCTTGTGGGTAGGCGTCGTGATCGCAGGCGAAAGCGAATCAGTACTCACCCAGCCGACATAATGGTCGCGCCGGCACCTGATCCGCGAATAGGCGCCCTTCGTGTCGAATACGTCAATGATCTCGCCAAGAAGCGCCTGCGTGGACAGCCGCGCTGAAGCATCAGGCGCCTCGCGGACGGCCGCCGAGGCCACGATGACCTGCAAAGGCTTGGCTGGCCCCGCAGGGCGCGCCAGTCGGCTGTCAGTCAGTTCAGGCATGCGCATTGGCCCCGGCAGGAAGGCGCCTAAGCGGCTGCGGAGGACTTTCCGCCGCGCCGTGGCGCCAGATCTTCGTCACTTTCACCTGAAGCTGCGGCCAGAACAAGGCCGGCAAAGGCCCGAAGATAGGTCATTCCGGCGGGTGTGCGCTCGATGAAGATATTGCGCAGGTCGTTGTCATCCTTGACGCGGCGTATGAAATCCAGCCGCGACAGGGTGTCCAGGGCGCGCGTGACGGCGGGTTTTGCGATGTCGAGATGGTCTGCCAGGCCACGCACTGTGTGGGGGCCGGGTGCAAGCGCGATGGTCATCAGGATGGCCTGCTGGCGCGCCGTCAGGTCCGGCGCGTCCGAACGCACGGAAGCGGTGACCGCCCGCCGCCAAAGTTCCAGTCCGCCGCGTTCCGACAATTCCATCTACTATTCCTCTCGATTCGCCTCAGAAACGAATCTCGGGTGATTTGCGCAACCCGTCTAGGCCGGAAACGGGCGTTAACCGCTTGCCCCTTCACATTCGGTGCAAAACACACGACATTGCCGTCATGGCCAATGCGCATACCCAAGATCACGTTCACGCCAATACGCCCTGCAGCCCCCAGGATGTGGAGACGTTCCTTAACGACGCCGAAGCGCTGGTGATGCGCCAGGGCGCGCGGATGACCCGTATCCGCCGCAAGGTATTGCGGCTGCTGCTGGAGAGCGCCGAGCCGGCCAAGGCGTATGACCTGCTGGCGAATCTCGACGGAGAAGGATCGGCCAAACCGCCGACCGTTTACCGCGCGCTCGATTTCCTCCAGGAGTCGGGCCTCGCCCACAAGATCGAAAGCCTCAACGCGTATGTCGCGTGCGGCCATACCAGCCACAGCCATTCAGCCGTTTTCCTGATCTGTGACACATGCGGCGGCGCAGAAGAATTGCACGCCGTCGCAACCAATGAGGCATTGCAGGCCGAGACGACGGCGGCTGGATTTAAAATGACACGCGCGGTCGTCGAAGTGCGTGGCACCTGCCGGGAATGTAACGCGTGATCACACTCTGGCGGGGGAGTTGCAACCAATGGGATTGCGACGAGATGGGGCACATGAATGTGCGCCTCTATATCGAAAAGCAGATGGAAGGGCTTGCCACGTTCAGCCATGAACTGGCGATGCCGCACGCTTTCCAGGAAGATGCCCCATCGACCCTTGTGCCGGTGGATCAGCATGTGCGGTTTATCCGCGAAGTGCTGCCCGGCCGTCCGATCAGCATGAATGGCTGTGTGGTGAGCGTGGGTACGAATGACGCCGTCTTTTACCAGGAACTGCGCCACCATGATGGCGCGCTGTCAGCGTCCTTCCTTACGCGCATGGAGCATATCGATACCAAGGGACGCGAAGCCTTCCCCTGGAGCACACGGGCCCGCCTTGCCCTGGAAGCGCATCTCGATCAGCCGCCCGCCGAAGCCGCGCCGCGCTCGTTTGATCCGGATGCGCCGACACTTGCGACCGAAGACATCCGTATCGAGACGCCGCGCGAACTGGGCATACCTCTCATAGGCAAGGGCGCGGTTCCGCAGCATCATATTGACGTCAACGGACGGATGGCGCCGGGTTGGATCATCGGGCGGATTTCCGACAGCGTGCCAAACCTTCTCTATGATTGGCGCCAGCAGGTGGCCGCCGCCGCTGGCGGACGCCGGATGGGGGCTGCAGTCCTCGAAAACCGGCTGCGTTACCATCGCTGGCCGAAAGTGGGCGACGCATTCGAAATCCATACCTCGCTGGGCTGGACGGCCGAGAAAACGCATTCGCTGGTGCACTGGATGATGGACCCTGGGACTGGCCTGCCCTGGGCAACCAGCCAGGTTGTAGCGATCACGCTGGACCTGGACGCACGCAAGGCGATCCCCTCGCCGCCCCGTATGCTGGAAGACCTTGAACGGCTCGCGCCGCGCGGCCTGTCGCTCTAGAGATACTCAGCCATGATCTCGGCGATGCGGGGAATGTCGGCCTGGCGCAGGCCCGCAATATTGATGCGGCCGGATGCCGGAAGGTAAAGACCGTGCTTCTCGCGCATGTCCTTTGCCGCTTCAGGCGTGACCGGGATCTGGCTGAACATGCCATTCTGTTCGGCCAGCGCCGCAAGTCGGTTCGAGCCGGTTTTCGCCACGAGGGCGTCTGACAATGCCTTGCGAAGGGCGATCATGCGTTCCCGCATTTCTGTCAGTTCCGCCTCCCACTCTGCACGCAAAGCCGGGTCGCCGAGAATCGTGGCAACAATGGCTGCGCCATGGGCCGGCGGCATGGAATAGCTGGTGCGCGAAATGTCGGCCACATGCGTCATGACGGCGTCAGCGGCCCGTTTTGTATAGGCCTGGCCAAGGAAGCACCCTGTGCGTTCGCGGTAGAGGCCGAAATTCTTCGAACAGGAATAGGAGACCATCGAGTCTTCGGCGATCTTGAGGAAGAGGCGCGCGCCCTCCATGTCGCTCTCAAGGCCGCCCGCAAAGCCGTGATAGGCAATATCGAGCATGGGAATGACGCCGCGCTCGACGGTCAGCATGGCCAGATCGATCCATTGCTGAACGCTGAGGTCGATGCCGGTCGGATTGTGGCAAGGCCCCTGAATGATGATGCCATCACCGCGCCGTGTGCTTGCCAGGCTGGCCATCAGGCTTTCGAAATCAACGCGTCCCGTTTCGGAATCCGCATAGTCATATTCGGCCACATCGAGGCCTGTATTCTTCACGAGGTTTGAATGGTTCGGCCAGGTCGGGCGGCTGAGCCAGACGGTTTTCACGCCAAGCCGTTTCATCAGGCCAACGCCAAGATAGAGCGCGCCGCAGCCGCCAGGCGTTGTCATGGAAACCAAACGCCCCTTCTCGATCAGGTGGGAACTGTCGCCGAACACGAAGCGTTCGATGGCGGCGCAGAAATCCGGGTTGCCGCGCGGGCCTTCGTACACTTTGGTCGTCTGCTGCTTCAGGATAATCGCTTCAGCCTTCGCCACCGCGTACATGACGGGCGTGTGCCCCATATCGTCCTTGTAGACGCCGACACCGAGATCGAACTTCACCGCGCGCTTGTCTTCGCGATAGGCGGTCATCAGGCCAAGCAGCGCATCCGGCGGGAGCGCGTTGAGGGATTCAAATGCGGGGTTCATGGCGTGTCCTAAGGGATGGATAGTTTCAAACGTAACCAATAGAGCCTGACACCCACGCAGGCAACATGGCGCGGCCGTATCGCGTGGGCACTCTTGCACATTGTGCTGATGTGCCCGATGCAATGGCCCAACCGAAAACGCTTATCAATGGGAGTTCGACCATGCCTGCCTATGTCATCCTGATCAGAGAACGCATGCGCGATGAAGACGCCATGGCCCGCTATGCCGAAGCCGCCAAGGGTGTGCGCGGCGATCACAAGATCACGCCGCTGGCCTTCTATGGCGCACATGAGGTGCGTGAAGGCGCCGATGCCGACGGCGTGGTGATTCTCAGCTTCCCGGACATGGCCGCCGCCAAGGCCTGGTATGACAGCCCGGAATACACCGCCGCGCGGGAACACCGCTATCAGGCGGCGGACTACCGTGTGATTTTCGTCGAAGGCGTGTAGCGCCTTTAGTCGACGAGCGTCGCTTCCGTCTTTGATTTCACTTCGTCCATCGTGACGCCCGGTGCCAATTCGATCACTTTCAGACCGCCGGGCACGACGTCCATAACACAGAGATCGGTAATGATCCGGTCAACGACATTCTTGCCGGTGAGCGGCAGGGTGCACGTCTTCAGCACCTTGGTTTCCCCCGCCTTGTTGGCATGATCCATCACGACGACGATGCGCTGCACGCCGGCCACCAGGTCCATGGCACCGCCCATGCCCTTGACCAGCTTGCCGGGGATCATCCAGTTGGCGAGGTCGCCATTCTCGGCCACTTCCATCGCGCCGAGGATGGCGAGGTTGATGTGACCACCGCGGATCATCGCGAAGCTCATGGCACTGTCGAAGAAGCTGGAGCGCGGCAGCGTGGTGATCGTCTGCTTGCCGGCATTGATGAGGTCGGCGTCTTCCTCGCCCTCCCAGGGGAACGGGCCCATGCCGAGCATGCCGTTTTCCGATTGCAGCGTGACGTCGACGCCGTCCGGGATGTGGTTGGCCACCATGGTCGGGATGCCGATGCCGAGGTTCACATAGTAACCGTCGTGGAGTTCTTTCGCGGCGCGGGCCGCCATTTCATCACGTGTCCAGGGCATCAGAAGCTCTCCCGCTTGCGCACGGTGCGCTGTTCAATCCGCTTTTCGAAGCTGCCCTTGAAGATGCGCTGCACGAAGACACCGGGCACGTGGATCGTGTCCGGGTCGAGATCGCCCGTGGGGACGATCTCCTCGACTTCGGCGATCGTCACCTTGCCCGCCATGGCCATGGGAGGATTGAAGTTGCGCGCGGTCTTGTTGAAGATCAGGTTGCCTTGCGTGTCGGCCTTTTCGGCCTTCACGAGCGAGACATCCGCCACGAGGCCGGTTTCGAGGATATAGGTCTCGCCGCCAAACTCGCGGTGTTCCTTGCCCTCGGCGACCAGCGTGCCGACGCCCGTCTTTGTGTAGAAGCCGGGAATGCCTGCGCCCCCTGCGCGGCAGCGTTCGGCCAGCGTGCCTTGCGGGTTGAATTCAAGCTCGAGTTCGCCGGAGAGATACTGGCGCTCGAACTCCTTGTTCTCGCCGACATAGGACGAAATCATCTTCCTGATCTGGCGCGTTTCGAGCAGCAGGCCGAGGCCGAAGCCATCAACGCCGGCATTGTTCGAAATCGCGGTAATGTCCTTGGCGCCACTGTCGCGCAGGGCCGCGATCAGGTTTTCCGGAATGCCGCACAGGCCAAAGCCGCCGCACATCACTATCATGCCGTCAAACGTGAGGCCCGCAAGGGCTTCACTTGCGTTCTTGTAGACCTTGCTTGCCATCAGGCCGGTATCACTTTCTGCTCGATTGCGCCGAAAATTGAATGGCCTTCGCCATCCAGCATTTCGATGCGTACCACATCGCCCGGCGACATGAAGGGGGTCAGATCGGATTTTTTCAACAATTGTTGAATCATGCGGATTTCCGCGATGCAGGAATAGCCGCGCCCGCCCTCGCTGACCGGCTTGCCTGCGCCACCATCGGCATCCTTGTTGGACACGGTGCCCGAGCCGATGATCGTTCCGGCGCTGAGCGGGCGGGTTTTCGCCGCATGGGAAACAAGGCGCGCGAGGCTGAACGTGGCGTCCTGCCCGGCTTCGGCGCGGCCGAAGGGCTCGCCATTATAGTCGACACGCAGCGGCAGGTGGACGAGGCTGTCCTTCCAGGCATCGCCCAGTTCATCAGGGGTGACGGCAACGGGACTGAAGGCACTCGGCGGCTTCGACTGGAAGAAGCCGAAACCTTTGGCGAGTTCCCCGGGGATCAGCCCGCGCAGGGAGACATCATTGCAGAGGAGGATGAGCTTGATGTGGCCGGCCGCGTCTTTCTCCGACACGCCTGCAGGCACGTCGTCTGTGATGACGGCAATCTCGCCTTCCATGTCACAGCCCCAGCTCTGGTCGGCGAGCGGGATATCGTCGCGCGGGCCGAGGAAGGCGTCCGAGCCTCCCTGGTACATCAGCGGATCATCGTAGAAGCTTTCCGGCACCTCTGCGCCGCGGGCAGCGCGGACGAGCTCGACATGGTTTATATAGGCCGAGCCATCAGCCCATTGATAGGCACGCGGCAGCGGGCTTTCGCAATCATGCTCGTGGAAACGGAATGTAGGGACAGAGCCGATCTCGACCTGCTCGGCCAGTTCGGCGAGCTTCGGCGCATAGACGGCCCAGTTATCGAGCGCAGCCTGCAGCGTAGGCACAATGCGCGCCGCATCGGTGCATTTCGTGAGGTCTTTCGAGACGACGACGAGGCGGCCATCACGGGCACCGTTCTTGAGGGTGGCGAGTTTCATGTGGGGTTCCTTTAAAACAGTCATCCCGGCCAAGTCGCGCAGCGACGCCGAGCCGGGACCTTGAGCGCATCACGCACGAACTTCAAGCAGGATCCCGGATCGCTTCGCGTCCGGGATGACAGGCGCTCTAGTGGCTTTCCGTCTCGATCTTCTCGTGCAGCCAGGCGGCGTGACGCGGGGCTTTCTTCGTGCGGCTCCACTCTTCCAGCATCTCGGGCGCGACGCGCTTGAGCTCGGCCATCTGTTCCGGCGTGCCGGTATTGCAGGCAAGTTCGAGGCGGTGGCCGTTGGGATCGAAGAAATAGATCGAGCGGAAGATGCCGTGATTGGTTGGCCCGATCACGTCGAGCCCATGTTCCTCGGCGCGCGCTTTGGCGGCATGGAGGTCGTCCATCGTGGCAACCTTGAAGGCGATATGCTGGACCCATTGGGGCGTGTTCTCGTCGCGGCCCATGTCGGGCTGCTCGGGCAGTTCGAAGAAGGCGAGCACGTTGCCATTTCCGGCATCGAGGAAGATGTGCATGTAGGGGTCATAGGCGCCGGTCGAGGGCACATGATCTTCCGCGATGGCGAGCTGGAAATCCATGCCGAGCACATCCCGGTAGAATTCGACCGTTTCCCGGGCGTCCTTGCAGCGGTAGGCGACGTGGTGGACGCCCTGGAGGTTTGGCGCGTCCATCAGACCTTCTCCTCGACTTTCAGCACGCCGCGCTGGACCTGGTCGCGCTCCATGCTTTCGAAGAGGGCCTTGAAATTGCCCTCGCCGAAGCCTTCCTTGTAGTCACCCTTGCGCTGGATGAATTCGAAGAAGACCGGGCCGACCTGTGCCTGCGCGAAGATCTGCAGGAGGAGGCGGGGATCGCCGCCTTCGGTCGTGCCGTCGAGCAGGATGCCGCGCATCTTCAGCTCTTCGACTGGCTCGCCATGGCCCGGCAGGCGTTCGTCGAGCATGTCGTAATAGGCGGCCGGCGGCGCGGTCATGAAGGGCACGCCGAGGGCTTTGAGGCGGTCCCAGCAGGCGATGAGATCGTCACAGATGAGGGCGATGTGCTGGATGCCCTCACCGTTGAACTCGCGCAGGAATTCCTCGATCTGGCCCTTGCCGCCTTCACCCTCTTCATTAAGCGGAATACGGATCTTGCCGTCCGGCGCAGTCAGCGCCTTGGAGGTGAGACCGGTATATTCGCCCTTGATGTCGAAATAGCGGATTTCGCGGAAGTTGAAGAGCTTCTCGTAGAAGTCCGCCCAATACTTCATCCGCCCGCCATAGACATTGTGGGTCAGGTGGTCGATCAGCTTGAAGCCTGCGCCGACGGGATTGCGGTCAACGCCCGGCAGGTAGTCGAAGTCGATGTCGTAGATCGACAGTTCGTTCTGGCCCGTGTCATAGCGGTCGATGAGATAGATGATCGAATTGCCGATGCCGCGAATGCCGGGAATGTGAAGCTCCATCGGGCCGGTACGCACTTCGACCGGCTCGCCGCCCTGTTTCAGCAGATGGTCATAGGCCTTGCGGGCATCGCGCACGCGGAAACCCATACCGCAGGCCGAGGGGCCGTGCTCGCGGCTGAAATACCAGGCCGGGGATTTCGGCTCGTAATTGGTGATCAGGTTGATGCCGCCCTGCCGCCAGAGCTCGACATCCTTGGAGCGATGGCGCGCGACCCTGGTGAAGCCGATGGTCTCGAACACCTTTTCAAGGTGGCCTTTTTCGGGCGCCGAGAACTCGATGAACTCGAAACCGTCGAGCCCGGCGGGGTTGTCAAACAGGTCGGCCATGGTTCATTTCCTTTGCGATAGACTGATATAGTTTCATTTGTAACTAATATTGCCGTCAAAATCAAGCCCGGAACCGGACCCGATTAATGCCAGAACACCCTTCCAAAACGACACTGCGCCTGCGTGAGTTCCTGCCCTATCGCCTGTCGGTGCTGTCCAACACAGTGTCGGGCAAGATTGCGGACCTGTATGATCGCGAGTTCGGCCTGTCAGTGTGGCAGTGGCGGGTGATGGCCGTGCTGGGCGAGAATGCCGGGATCACGGCCACGGAGATCGGCCAGGTCACGGCGATGGACAAGGTGGCCGTCAGCCGGGCCGTTTCCGGCCTGATCGACAGCGGGCATGTATCGCGCAAGGCATCTCCCGCTGATGGCCGGCGATCCATCCTCTCGCTCACTGCCAAGGGCAAGGACGTTTACGACAAGATCGTGCCGATTGCCCTTGAAGCCGAGCGCGAACTGATCGCAACGCTCAGCCCGGCCGAGCAGGAACAGCTCGCGCGCCTGATGGAAAAGCTGGCACGCACGTCAGAGCCAGACCGCCCGCTCTGGTAGGCCTCAGCTGAGAGGCCAGAATATCGGGATCACGAACATGGACACAGCGAACATTAATATGTTCAGCGGCAGGCCGACCCGGAGAAAATCGGCAAACCTGTAACCGCCTGCCGTATAGACCAGCGTATTGGTCTGGTAGCCGATGGGTGTCGCAAAGCTGGCACTGGCGGCAAACATGACGGCGACCACGAACGGGCGCGGATCAATCCCCAGATGCGTTCCGAAGCCGATGGCGATCGGCGTCAGCAGCACTGCGGCGGCATTATTGCTGATCACCTCGGTCAGCATGGACGTGACCAGGTATATCCCGGCCATCAGGGCGAGCGGCCCGAGCTGGCCCATCGGCCCGGCCACGCCGTCGATCAGGAGCTGGACAGCGCCGGTCTTTTCCATCGCCTGACCCAGGGCCAGCATGCCGAAGATCAGCATCAGAATATCCCAGCGAATGGCCTGATAGGCCTCCTGATGATCGAGGCAGCCCAGCGCCACAACCGCCGTTGCGCCGATGATGGCCAGCGCCGCAATCGGCAGCACTTCCACCGCCGCAAGACCCATGACGAGCAGCAGGGCCGCAACCGCGATCCAGGCCTTGTCCCGCCGCACGGCCCGGTCGCTCGTCGCAGTGAGATTGTTCAGTGCGCCATCCTCGAACATTTGCCGCATGCCTGCGGCCGGGCCTTCGACCAGGACGGTGTCGCCGACATCCAGCCGCATCTCGTCCAGCCGCCCAGCCATGTTCTCACCCCGCCGGTGCACGGCGATCACGTAGACACCATAGAGGCGGGCGAGGCCGAGGCCGAGAAGGCGCCGCCCGATCAGGCGCGATTGTGGACCGATCACACCTTCTGCAATAATGACTTCGCTGGTCTGGACCGGCTCGAAGGCCGCCCTTTCGTCTGCCGCCGCGCCCACGGCGACATGGCCCAGTTCCTTCAGGCTGAGCATTTCAGAAACGGGTGAGCGCAGGACGATCCGGTCGCCGCCCCGGAGAATCAGCTTGCCAAGAGACGCCTTCAAAGACACGCCTTCACGGAGCACGTCGATGACCGAAAATCCGCGCTGGGCTGAAAAACCCGTCTCCGAAAGCGGCCGTCCGATCAGAATCGAGTCGATCGGAATCAGGATTTGCGCGATGAAGCGGCGCTCTTTCTGGTCGGGCAGCATGCCGGCCAGCGTGTCGCGATTGGGCAGCAGCCACCACCCGAACACGACGAAATACATCATGCCCGCCAGCGCCAGGATCGAACCTGCGGCCGTGATCTCGAACATGCCGAACGGCGCAAGGCCCCCGTTCTGGGCAACGCCATCGACCAGAAGGTTGGTGGATGTACCGATCAGCGTTGTCGTCCCGCCAAAGATCGACGCGAAGGAAAGGGGAATCAGCAGCTTCGATGGCGAGATATCCAGCGACTTGGCGAGCCTGATCGCAACAGGGATCAATACGACAACAACCGGCGTGTTGTTGATGAAGGCCGACAGGAAGATGACTGCGAACATCATGACCAGGATGGCCAGGATGGGCGGCCAGCCCCTCGTGGCCTGCGTCACCCACCGCCCGGCCTGATCAATCACGCCTGTCCGGTCCAGTGCGGCTGACAGGACAAACATGGCGGCGATCGTAAGCGGGGCGGCGTTGGAGAAGACGCCCAGCGTTTCCTTGACGCTCATGATGCCCGTCAGCATCAGCGTTCCCATCGCCAGGAGGGCAATCACGTCTGCCGGCAGGGACTCCCGGACAAAGCCGAAAAATACGAGCGCCACCAGAAACAGGACCACGCCGATCTGCACCGGCGAAGATGTCAGCAACTCAACCATGCGCACGCGCTCCAGAATATCTTGCGATTAGACCTGAAGTGCGTTCACACGCAACGGGTCTCTTGCTGCCGGGGCACAAGCGATAATGCAGATTTTCTAATGCAAAAGGCTTGGACTAGCTGACCCGCCGGCGCCGGGCATAGAGCGACCGTGCGACCGGGCCGTCTTCCTCGACCGTGAAGCCTTCGTACAGACGCGCGATGAATGCCGACAGCTGGTCGCGCACTTCGTAGGGCGCTTCCATTGGCAGGAAGTGCGAGGTACCACGCACTTGCTTCATCATCAGGTTCGGATGCATCTGGATCAGTTGGGCCCGCACCTTGCCACTGATGACGGATGCCGTATTCGGACGCAGGATCGTGATCGGGATACGGTTCTTCCTGACCTTGCGCATGGCGCCCCAGGGCCGGTTACGCTGGGCAGCGAAGGTCGCGGCTTCCCAGGTCGGTTCACACAGGAGACGCCAGGTCTGCTCGGCGCTGTCTTGTGATTGCTGGTCGACCCGGTCGATGCCGTCGAGCAGATAGTCGGCAAGGAAGGGTTCGCGCCAGGTGCTGAAGGCGCCCCGCCCGGTATAGGAATCAAGCGCATCCCGGAATGACTTGAAGACAGGTTTGCGCTTGCGGGCCTGCTTGGCCATGCCATTGCGCGCAATCAGCATCGAGACCGGCGGGAAGACGTGGTTCCAGAAATAGACTTTGCGCGGCAGGATCACCGGATCGACAAGGACGAGCCCCTTGACCAGGTCAGGCCGCTTGCCAGCCACCAGGAGGGCTACGCACCCCCCCATGGAATGCCCACCAAGCACGACGCCTTGCGGCGCTTCCTTTTCCAGCCACTCTATGACGTCATCGCGATAGCGCTTCCAGGATGCCAGGCTACGCGGCTTTGCCGGCAGCGTGGAACGGCCATGCCCGCGCATGTCGAGCGCAGCGACACGGGCCCGCAACCCAAGGGGCGCCAGCAGGGACTGATAGGTCATCGCATTGAAACCGGTCGCATGCAGCCACAGGGCGGCATACGGCTTGATAGGATCGCCGAATTCGATCCCGGCAATCTCGCCGCCGGACTTCAATTCACGCTTGATTCTTCGCATCAGGTTCGGTTCCCGAACACGCGGCGCAGGATCTCGCTGGTACGCGCCACCGGGTTCTCGCGTATCTTCTTTTCTTCTTCGGCGACGTAAAGAAAGATGCCATCGAGGCCAAGACCGACGGCATGGTTTGTCAGGTCAGCCTGCAGATTGCTGGTCACACCGCCGAGCCCGTACTGGCTGGCTGCCTGCTCAAGCGAGGTGAACGCGCCCGACTGCGCCAGTGACTGGCGCACATAGGGCGTGAAGGACGCGCGCAACTGAGTCTGCGTGCGGGCGCGCAGGAAATCGGTCGCTGCCGTGTCGCCGCCATTCAGAATCTGGAGCGCGTCCTCGATCGTGATTGACCGCACGGCGCCAAGGATAAGGCTCCTGGCTTCAGGCACGGCTGCTTCCGCCGCACGGTTCATACGCAGTTCAAGATCATCGAGCGGTGCGCTTGCGCCGACACGTGCCAGGTTTGACTGGATATCGCGATAGGTTTTCGGAAGCGGAATGCGGATGCGCGGATCGCCGAAATAGCCGTTGGTCTTGCCAAGCCGGGCCGCGACAATGTTCGTGCCGACAGTCAGTGCTTCGCGAAGGCCGGCATCAATCTCAGCCTGGGACAAGGCGCCCTGACCAGCCGTGGAACCGGCGACGCCACCAAGGATCGTGCCCAGATCGCCTGGAATGGCAGTCGTTTCGCACCCCATCGGCACGACCGCCAGCGCCAGTGCGCCGAACATCAGTTTCCTCATTAGCCTCTCCTCCACTACCTGCCCCTGACCCTGCCGCGACCCTACAGGACGCCCCCTGCGAATAGAAGGGACAAGAACATGGCTGCAGCATGAAAGCCGTACCTTACCATCATGTCATCACAAACCATTTGACCACATCTGTAGTCTTGTATTACGACTACGGTTGTAGTCCATTCTGAGGAGACAGTCGGGATGAAAATATCAGCCGCAGAACTCGAAGTGCTCAGCATACTGTGGGAGCAGCCCGGTATTGCCGCCACTGATGTGCACACCGCGCTGGCCAACGACAAGGACTGGACCAGCCGAACGGTCAAAACCCTTCTGGCCCGCCTCGTCGAAAAAGGTGCGGCCATGACGCAGGAGGATGGCCGGCGCTATCTCTACTTCCCCGCGATCGACGAAGAAGCCTACAAGGCAAAGGCTGCGGGACAGTTTATCGACCGTGTTTTTTCGGGCCGGGCAGCGCCGCTTGTGGCATATTTGGCCGACAGCCGCGGATTGACACCTCAAGACATCGAAGAGCTTGAAAAACTTCTAGGGGACCTCAAGAAATGATTACCGATTATCTCACGCTCGACCCGAAATCGGTTTTCGAAACCGTTCTTGCGGTCTCCGCCCTGATCGTTCTGGTTCTGCTGGCCCGCAAGGCGGTGGCACGCGAGTTCGGCCCCGGCATCGCCTATGCGCTCTGGCTGATTCCGTTGGCGCGGCTGGTCCTTCCGCCGCTGCCAAACGGCATGTCATGGATCAGCCTGCTTGGCCTCGCTCCCAGCGTTTCCCTGACCAAAGTGGCAGGTGAGCCGCCGGCAGCAGTCACCGAAATGCCCCTGTTCATGGAAGCCCCCGTCGGGACCCTGGCACCCGAGACCGAAGCCGTACGCGCCGTGTTTGGCGCAGCGCAGGCGTCTGTCGACGCACCGGCCGAATTCCTGGCCAGCGCCAACATGAGCGCAGCCATGCTGACGATCCTGCTCGGCGTCTGGCTTGCCGGCGCGCTGATTGTTGTCGGACGCAACACGGCGGCCCAGCACAGCTTCATGGCCGTCATCCGCCGCGAGTGGCGCGCTCCGTCCATGCGCCTTCAGGGTATTGCTGACCAGGTTGCCCGGCAGGTGGGCCTGAAGCGCACACCGCAGATCGCCACGAGCCTGGTTTCGAACGGACCGCTGGTAACCGGCCTCTTCCGCCCGATCGTGCTGCTGCCGGCCTGGTTCGAAGCCGACTATGACGATGCCCAACAGCGCGCTGCGCTTGCCCACGAGCTGACGCATGTCAAACGCGGGGATCTGTGGGCGCTGCAACTGGCCGAATTATTTGTCGCGTGTCTCTGGTTCAACCCGCTGGCCTATATTGCCCGCGAGGCCTTCCGAACCGACCAGGAAGCCGCATGCGACAGCGACGTGTTACGCTGCGGCGCAGCCAGCCCGCACGCCTATGGCGCCACCCTGCTGAAAGCCGTGCGTATCTCGGTTCCCGAGCGCCTGCCGCTTGCGGCGAGCCTTCCGCTGACCCACTCCCTCAAGGAACGCATGAAGCTGATGACCTATCCGGCCCCGTCCAAACGCCGCCGTCTGGCCGGACTCGGACTGTCAGCCTTACTTGGCTCGGCCGCCCTGGTTGCGACGGCATCCGTCTCGGCCAGCGCCGGCGAGCCGGAAAAGGGCCTGACGTCGAATATCACGATCGACAATTCCACATTGTTCATTGATGGCGACAAGGTGGAAGACCGCCAGTTCGTGCTTCTGGGCGAGCCCTTCCGTCCGGTCGCCCCTGAAACCGATCTCAAGATTCGAAAACTCTCCAAACTGATCGAGGCGGAAACGCACAAGCTGCGCGTCCCTCCACCGGTGCCACCTGTGCCGGAGATGCCTCCCGTACCGCCCATGCCTGCCGTGCCACCTGTGCCGGCCGACATGGAGCTGAGCGGCGGCGAATCTGGCGAGAGGCACGTCTTCGTCTTCGGGGATAATGAAGAGGAAGCCGAAAAATTCGCCGCCGAGTGGGAAGCATGGGCCGAGGCGTTCGAGGCATCGACCGACGAATGGCAAGACACTGTCGATGCGCAAATGGCCCATTGGGAAGTCAAATACAGCGCAGAAACCGAAGCCGCGAACCGGGAGATCGAAGCGCGGATCGACGCCCTGACGAATGAAATCGATGTGCAGGTCGATGCGGCTTATGGCGACGGGATGGAAAGCCATTTCGAAGACGTGTCACAGTCGATCGAAACTCTCGCATTGTCTTGCCGCGACGCCGAACTGGCGCCGGGTGAGACCCGCATCCTGAGCAGCGAAACCTCGAATGGGCAGACCCTGCGTGTCGCCTGCGTTGAAGGCGACGAATCCCGCCTGCACGCCCCTGAAACGCTCGCCACGATCAAGCAAAGCGACCTTCTCTGTGACAAGGAAAAGCAGGCTTTCACCAGCAAACTGGCGTCCAGGCACAAGATCGAGATCAGCAAGCACTAGGCACGAGCCCTTCCCCTTCGGCTCGACCTCACGGCCCTGGCGAGCCACCTCGCCGGGGCCGAATACTGTGTGCCAGCCATTACACCCTTTGCGCCGGGACGGGAGGCCTCTAGTGTGCGTGGCTCTCGTACAGGTCTGGATGGACACGCCAAATGACTCCCAAAATTGCCCTCGCAAGCCTCGGTCTTGCCGCCCTCGCAGCCTGCGCCTCGATGGAGCCAGAGCCCTGCACCGCTGAATGGGTCGACTACAAGACCGAGAAGGTCCTGAACAAGTTTGCCAAAAGCAATCGCGGCATGATCGACGACCTGCGCCGCCTTCAGGGCAAGGATGGCGAGATTGATCCTTTCGTCGCCATACAGTTGGCGTCAAAAACCAAGCAGATCCGGAAATTTGCCGACACGTTCCAGACGATCGTCGTACCGGAGCTTGAATCAGCCCTTGATCGGTGCGGCGATGCCGAACTGGTGCCGGCATTCACCGAATTCCTGCGCGACGAGGGCGTTGGCGAGGAAACGCTGCAATGGGTGGCCCCGCTGATCGGCCTGATGCAGGACATGCGTGACGCCGACACGACGGCACCCCGCCACCTCTAGGCCGCGCAAGGTAGCTGACAGATGAAGACGCTCATTGTTGTTCCGGCCCGGTATGGATCGACCCGGTTTCCCGGCAAGCCGCTGAAGCTGATTGCCGGCAGGTCCATGGTCAGCCGTGTCGCGAACATGGCCCAGAAAGCCGCCGGGGCGCTGGCCGACGCAGCATGCGTTGTGGCGACAGACGATTCGCGAATTGAAGCCCATTGCCGCGAGCGGGGTGTTCCGGTTGTGATGACCGACCCCGCCCTGCCCTCCGGCAGCGACCGGGCGCTTGCAGCGGCTGAAGCCCTTGGGGCCGAGCCGGAGATTATCGTCAACCTGCAGGGCGACTCACCGTTCACGCCGCCCGCCCATATCATCGCGGTGGCTGAAGCGGCTGCGTCATCAAGCGCGGACGCTGCCACGCCCTACGTGCGGCTCAGCTGGGAAGCGCTCGACGCGCTGCGGGAGCACAAGCGGCACACGCCATTCTCCGGCACCACGCTGACGCATGATGTGAACGGCCGGGCGCTGTGGTTTTCGAAGATCATCCTGCCTGCCATGCGCAAGGAACCTGCCCTGCGCTCTGCCAGCCCATTGTCGCCCGTATGCCGCCATATCGGACTATATGCGTTCAAGCGCGAGGCCTTGCACCGCTATGTCAGCCTGCCGGAAGGTTACTACGAACAGCTTGAAGGGCTTGAGCAGCTGCGCCTGCTCGAGAACGGCATGTCGATCCAGTGTGTGGAGGTCGAGCCTGACCGGATTGCCGTTCCGGGCATAGATACGCCGGAGGACGTCGCCCTCGCCGAGCGACTGATTGCCGAATACGGCGACCCGGCGGAGGACTGAGTTCTGGCCCGTCTGATCATTATACGGCATGGCAACACGTTCGATGCGGGCGATACGCCAACCCGCGTCGGCGCCCGCACCGACCTCCCCCTGTCGACGTCCGGACACCAACAGGCGCAGGCATTGGCCACGCACTTTCGCGACACGCGGTTTACCGCTGCCTTCTGTTCGCCCCTGCAACGTACCCGGCAGACGGCGCGCGCCATCCTGGACCAGCAGGCCAGCGCGCCAGCCTTGCTGATCCTGCCGTTTCTGACCGAGATTGATTACGGGCCGGATGAGAACCAGACCGAGGAGGCAGTCATCGCGCGTATCGGCGCCGACGCCATTGCGGCATGGGACACGCACGCAGCGCCTCCGCCGGGATGGCATGTCGATCCGGACGCGCTGCGATCTGCCTGGACCAGCCTGCTGACGCGTGCGGCGAGCCTGACGCCAGAGGCAAACGTGCTGGTTGTGACCAGCAATGGCATTGCACGCTTCCTGCCGGATGTCGTTGGGCAAAAACCGGCTGACCTGGACCGCAAGCTCAAGACCGGCGCGTGGGGGACGGTTGAGATTTCAGGCACTGAGACGTGCATTCTCGATTGGAATGTGCGGCCCTGAAAGCCTAGGCGACTTCGCGGGAATCGCCTGCGGCGACAAGGTCGCTGGCACCGGAAATCGGCAGCAGGATCGACACGGTCGTCCCCTCACCCTCGATCGAGGACAAGTTGAGTTGCCCGCCATGCATTTCGGCAAATGACTTGGTCAGCGCCAGGCCGAGACCGGTGCCTTCATAGTTGCGGTCGCGCGATCCGGAGACCTGCTCGAACGGTTTGGCGAGGCGCGGCAGATCCTCGATCGGAATGCCGATACCGGTGTCTGTGACACCGATATAGATATCCGTGCCGCGCTGCTCGACCGTGGCCGTGATCTTGCCGCCTGCGTCTGTGAACTTGATCGCATTCGACAGAAGGTTGAGCACCATCTGACGAATGGCTCGATGGTCAGCGTCCAGGTCCGGCAAGCCCGGCTGGGCATCGAGCACGATCTCTATTCCCTTGTCCTCGGCTTTGCGCCTTATCATCCGGACCGCCGCATCGACCGGATCGACCGGGTCAATCGGCTGCGGGTTGATGGTCATCTTGCCAGCCTCGATCTTCGCCATGTCGAGAATGTCATTGATCATGTCGAGCAGGTGCTGGCCGGACGTCAGGATGTCGTGGGCATAGCCCTTGTAGCGGGCATCCCCGAGGGGTCCGTAGAGCTCATGCGCCAGGATTTCCGAGAAGCCGTTGATCGCGTTGAGCGGCGTGCGCAGCTCGTGGCTCATATTGGCGAGGAAAGCAGACTTGGTGTGAGCAGCGTGTTCCGCCTTTGACTTTTCTTCCGAATAGCGGCGCGCCAGTTCGCCGGCCCGGCCTTCGGACCGTTCCAGATCCAGAACGGCCTTGCGCATGTTCTGCTTCTGGCGGCGAAGCGCCTCTTCATTCTGGACGTTCTCTGTCACGTCGATGCCGACCGTGATCAGGCCGCCGTCAGGGGTCGGGCGTTCGACCACCTTGAGCCAGCGATTGGACTGCAACTCGATTAGGGTCGTGCGCGGGTCTTCCGTCGATTGCTTTTCGCTGCGCACCGCGACGGCCCGCGCGATGATAACCGTATCGTGGGCAATGCCCGGGCGCAGCATGTCCTGTAGCCCGAAATCAAGCGCAAATGCGCGGTTCCAGTAGAGGAGGCGCTTGCGGTGGTCCCACAGCGCGAAAGGGCCGACAAAGCCTTCAATGGCCGCCCGAAGCCGGCGCTCTGCCGCCTTGACGCGATCTTCCGACTGCTTGCGCTCGGTAATATCGAGCACGATACCGCCGAAGAGCGTGGGCTGGCCATTCGGATCATTGGAAAGGCTGCCGCGCATTTCGATCCAGCGCGGCGGCTGGGAAACCGTCAGGAAACTCGTCTGGATCCAGCCGATATCGCGGGCCTTTTCCAGGGTCTCGATCATGCGCGCCTTATGCTCGGGATGAACGTGCAGGAGCATTTCCTGCGCATCGATCAGGCCTGCATGGTCAGTTCCGAGCAGTTCCGAAGCGCCTTCGCTGAGATAGACCGCCGAGGCGCCCGGTGCCCATTCCCAATAGCCTGCCCGCGCGCCGCGCATCACAAGGCCCATGATCCTGTCGGCTTCATCATCGCGGGTTTCCTCAATGATGGTGGCTGTCTCCTCGCGCGACAGGCGGTTCATCAATCCGACGATCGCCAGCACGGGTGCCGCCAGCAACAGGGCAAAGATAAGCAGGTGTATGAGGTCGTCGATCGTGAACAGCGGATGCAGGGCAGATTCACACAGAACGGCCTCGCTGCCGTTCAGCGGTGTGCAGGCAGTTGCGGTCCGTTGGAAGCCGTCCGTCATGCTCAGGCTGGGCCGCCCCAGTTCGGCGCCCTCGCTCAAGACAAGCGACATGCTTCGCCCGGACTCCCTGGCAGGCAGCCAGGTGCCCGACGGCGCAATCGCCATTATCGGCGGACCCGTCGCCGGTTTCGAGACGATCACGATGTCGCCCTGACTGGAAATGCCGAAGCGATGATTGTTTGCAAGCAGGCGCGTGGCCGCCCGGGTGGCCTCATTAAGACGGCTTCCCGCTGGCGACTGATCGGCGTCACCTACCGTCAGGACAGCATCAATTCCCGGGATTTCACCTGCAACGGCGGAGCGGGATGCGCCGGTTTCCGCAACGAGGCGAATGATGGCATCGGCCATTTCGACACGACCCTCAATCCGCGCTGCGATGGCTCGCGTGTCAGCTTCGATGGCTGCGAGGGTCGCAATGTCGGCGCTCTGGCGCTCTTCCCAGCCCTTGAGGCCAAGCGCGCCGGCCATCAGCAGGATGATGCCAAGAATTGTCCATTTCAGTCGTGCCGCCGCGGTTGCAGACGCCCGGTCTGCAGTGGTCAGTCCTTCAGCATTGACCCGTTGACCTGCCAAGGGGGCTCCACTCTCTGCGCATTCGGCACATGTACCCGATTATGGTTCTCAGGCGGAATCCTTGCACAAATGTTAACGATCATGACGAAACCGTTAACTACGTACCGGCGATTACCCCAGTGCGCGGCCGACAATGTCGGCCGAGTTGGGGGAAAGCTTCGCATCCTGTAGTCGCTGCAGGGTCGCCTTGGCCGCGGCGCCCGCCCTGGGTTCCAGCATCCGCCATTGCTCGAACGCAGCCAGAAGCCGGGCCGCGAGGGCCGGATTGGCCGCGTCGGCCTTGAGGATGATGTCTTCGACGGCGCGGTAGCCGGATCCGTCAGGGGCGTGGAAGGCAGCAAGATTGGCGGTCGAAAAGACGCCAACGACGGCGCGAACGCGGTTCGGGTTCTTCAGGTCGAAATCCGGGCGAGACGCCAGTTCTGCAACGGTTGCTGCAGTTCCCTGCCCCGCCTGAACAGCAAACCACTTGTCCATCACGATGGGATTATGCTTCCAGCTCTGCTCGAAGTCAGCGAGCGCTTCGTCACGTTCGGCTGACGGGCCTTTCATGGTCAGCGCGCGCATCGCGGCGAGGCGCTCGGTCATGTTGGTGGCGTTCCTGTAGAGCGAGAGCAGTGTTTGCGGGGCATCTGCATCGTCCGATGCGCCCAAGAGGTGGATGTAGGCGCCGCGCAGGGCCCGCACCCCGGCCTGTTCGGCGGAGGGGCGATACGGGGTGGGTGAAGGGGCGGCGAGCGTGGTGGCAATGGTGGGCGCAAGGGTGGCGGCGAGGGCGGCCTGGAGGCGCTTGCGGCCCGAATGGAGCGCAACGGGGTCTGCCGGCGTCCGCTCGAGGAAGAGCTCACCGACTTCCGGCAGACGGGTCAGCAATGCGGCAAAAGCCGGATCGCCCGATGCATTGCGGATGGCTTCGGCCACGGCGGCGACAAGATCGCTGTCAGGCTTGGCCTGGCTGCCCTCGGACAGTTTCAGGATCTCCTCGGTGACGAGGGTCTGGACACCTTCCCACTGGTTGAAGGGATCGGTTTCGGCAACAACTAGCGCCAGGCGCTGGTCGCGGGTGAGATCGCGCTCAACCCGGATCGGGGCGCTGAAATCGCGATTGACCGAGAGCAGCGGGCGGCCGCCATCGGCCTTGCGCGTGATTGTCGTCTCTGCGGTGTCGAGCACGGTCATCCATGCATCCGTTCCGCCCTTGCCATCGAGCAGGGCAAGTTCGAGCGGGATCGGGACAGGCTGCTTGGTGGGCTGGCCCGGCGTGGCAGGCGTGGCCTGGGCCAGCCTGATGGTGAGTTCCCCGGCAGCGTCGTTCCAGCTTTCCTCGACCGTGACCTGCGGCGTGCCGGCCTGCGCGTACCAAACCAGGAAGGGGCCGAAATCCTTGCCCGTCACCTCGGCGAAGCAGGCGTAGAAATCCTCGATCGTAACGGCCTGTCCGTCATGGCGGTCGAAATACAGGTCCATCCCCTTGCGATAGGCGTCCGGTCCGATCATGCGGCGGAGCATGCCGATCAGCTCGGCGCCCTTTTCATATACGGTGGCAGTATAGAGATTGTCGATTGCGCCATAATTGGCGGGGCGGACCGGGTGAGCCAGAGGCCCTGCGTCTTCGGCAAACTGGCGGGCGCGCAGGCGGATGACGTCCTTGATCCGCTGGACCGGGCGTGAACGCATGTCGGCAGAAAAATTCTGGTCGCGGAAGACGGTCAGGCCTTCCTTCAGGCAGAGCTGGAACCAGTCACGGCAGGTGATGCGGTTGCCGGTCCAGTTGTGGAAGTATTCATGGGCAACGATGCTCTCGATCGCTTCGAAATCGGCATCGGTAGCCGAATCCTCGTCGGCCAGGACATAGGCCGAGTTGAAGACGTTGAGGCCCTTGTTTTCCATGGCGCCGAAATTGAAGTCTCGCACGGCCACGATGTTGAACACGCCGAGATCGTATTCCCGGCCATAGGTTCCCTCGTCCCAGGTCATCGAGCGTTTCAGGCTGTCCATGGCCCAGGCAGCGCGGGGCGCGTCGCCCTTGTCGACATGGATTGCCAGGTCGATGCGCTTGCCGCTCATCGTCGTGAAGCTGTCGCGATAGACGTCATAGTCGCCTGCGCAGAGGGCAAAGAGGTAGGACGGTTTCTTGTGGGGATCATCCCAGGTCGCCATGTGGCGCCCATTGCCCGCATCGGTGACCTCGCCCGGTGTGCCGTTCGACAGCATGATCGGACAGGCGGCCTTGTCAGCCGTGATGGTGACGAAGTAACGGCTCATCACGTCAGGACGATCGGGATAATAGGTGATGCGGCGGAAGCCGACGGACTCGCATTGCGAACAGAAGCGGCCGCCGGACATGTAAAGCCCCGAAAGGGCGGTGTTCTTAGACGGCGCGATCTCGACCTGTGTCCTGAGTTCGAACGTGTCCGGCACGTCAGGCAAGGTCAGGTCATGGTCGGTCAAGGCATAGTCGGATGGCGTGAGCGCCCGGCCGTCGATTTCGATGGAGACCAGTTTCAGCGCCTCACCATCGAGGACGAGGGGCGCACTGCCTTTCCCCTTGCGCGACACCTTGAGCGTCGCCGTGACCCTGGTTGTGTCTGGATCAAGGTCAAACGCCAGGTCGACATGTTCGATGTCGAAGGGATAAGGCGTGTAGTCAGCAAGTTTGACGGCAACGGGGGTTTCAGTGCGCATGATGTCTCCGGGAAGCGGGAACGGGAAGATGTATCGATACGGGCTGGAACGGGCCGCGTCGAGGGTCTGGCCTATCCAGATCGGGATGGACGCGCGCCTTTCCAAGGGGCAGACGGAGGCATGCCTGCAGGTAATACAGGGAATGAGCGCCGCATGACGTGGATACTGTCCGGATTGAATACTGTTCTCGCCCGGCGCCTTGCCAGCGCCGCCGCCCTGCTGGTCGCCGCCGTAATTGCCGTCTTGTCGGTCCTGCCGGGCGAAGACCTGCCGGAGGTTCACCTCAGCGACAAGATCCAGCATGTGATCGCCTACGCGGCCCTTTCAGCATGCGTCTGCTTCTGGCTTGGCCGGCAGAGGCTGCTCGCCGGAATCCTGATGACGGTGAGCTATGGCGTGATACTCGAGATCGCTCAGGCGCTTGCCGGGACCGGGCGCACGCCGTCCCTGCTGGATGGCGGGGCAAACCTGTTGGGCGCCTGTCTTGGAGCGGGCCTGGCCATGATCGTGGCGGGGTTATCGCGCAGGCAGTGATCGGGGGCTATTCGGCCGCCGTCTCCAGGCTGACTTCATCCGTCTGGTAGACATGGCGCAGGATCAGGGCACATCGCTGCGCCAGTTGCGCGAATTCGGCTGGCAGTTCGTCCGGGCTTTCGCTGGCGGCATCCGCCAGTTTCCGGGCGATGCGCATCAGTTCGGGCGTGTGGACGATCATCCGGGCCTGATGCTCGATGCGGCGCGAGTCGCGATCATACTCGCTGCCCGTGACACGCCAGCCGCCCCAGTCGCCATCATCGGTGACCACAACGGGGAAAGTGCCGGGATTGGGATCCATGCCTGTCGTTGTATCGACGCGCCACTTGATAATCTTGCGGTCGATCCGCCAGCGTTCGAACAGGAAATCATCGTCCTCGTCCTCAGGGCGGTGATGCTTGTGCATCACCTGCTCGGAAACGAGTTCAAAGGCCTCGAACCGGCGGCCCAGACCACAGTCATAGGTAATGCGCAGCGGCTCATCGACGTCCTTCACCCAATGGGGGATGACCTGCTCGATTAGGGCCCACGTACCGACAGGCTTCACGAAAACGCGCTGAGCCTTATGGAAGACTGCTTTGGCCATGCTCTCAAACCCCAAAACTTGAGGCTGCATCATGCCGTAATCTGCTTTAATTCGGCTGAAGCGGATCAATGAAATTTGACGGACCCCGGTTGACGTCGCGCCATAGATCGCAATTTCCGCTGGGTCACGGCTTTCCGCGCACGTAAAGGGCGCTATCTTGCGGTCCAAGCACAAGACGAGCTTCCACGCGGAAGCCAGGGAGCGATGAGACATGAATTTCGATTTTTCAGAGGATCAGAAATTTCTCGCCAATGAGGCGCGGAAGTTTCTGGAGAGCCAGTGCAGCATGGCCGAAGTCCGCGCTGTGCTGAATGATGACGCCAAGGCCTTCAATGAAGGCGTCTGGAAGAAGGTTGTCGAGATGGGCTGGCTGGGCACGGCCATCCCGGAAGAACATGGAGGCCTCGGCCTTGGCATGCTGGAAATGTGTGTGCTGGCCGAAGAGATGGGCCGCGTCCTGGCGCCGGTTCCGTTCGCCTCCACCGCCTATTTCTTTACTGAAGCGCTCAAGCTCGCCGGGTCGGCAGCGCAGCAGGCCGACCTGTTCCCCAGGATCGTTTCCGGCGAAGTCGTCGGTTGCTATGCGGCCAGCGAAGGGCCCGGCAACCCGGATGCCGGATCGCTGAAAACCAGCTTTGACGGCAAGACGCTGAGCGGCCTTAAAGTGCCGGTCACGGACGGTGATATTGCCACCCACGCCGTGGTTCTGGTCAAGGAAGGCGCGGGCGCGAGCCTCGTTCTGGTCGACCTGTCGGAAAAGGGTGTGAGCAAGAAGGTGCTTTCGACGCTCGACCCGACGCGCAGCCATGCCGAACTGACCTTCAACAAGGTGCCGGCAACGCGCCTCGGCAAGGCCGGCGACGGCGACCGCCTGAACGATGCCCTGCTGGACCGGGTGGCCGTCCTTCTGGCCTTCGAACAGCTGGGCGGTGCCTCCCGCTGCCTCGAGATGGCCAAGGATTATGCCATGGAGCGCTATGCCTTCGGGCGGCCGATTGGCGGCAACCAGGCGATCAAGCACAAGCTGGCCGAAATGTATGTGAAGAACGAAGTGGCCCGTTCCAACTGCTTCTATGGCGCGTGGGCCGTATCGACCGATGCGGCCGAACTGCCTGAAGCGGCCGCAGCTGCACGCGTCGCCGCGTCGGAAGCGTTCTGGTTTGCCTCGAAGGAGAACATCCAGACGCATGGCGGCATGGGCTTTACGTGGGAAGTTGACTGCCACCTCTTCTATCGCCGGGCAAAGCTGCTCGCCGTGCAGGCTGGCAGCCCCAAGGTGTGGAAAGAAAAACTTGTCCGCGCCATCGAAACAAAGAACGCAGCGTAAGGAAGGATCAGACACATGGACTTCAACGATACCAAGGAAGAAGCCGAATTCCGCGCCGAGGCACGCGCGTTCCTGGACAAGCACCTGGAGCCCAAGACGGGGGCCCGCCCGCGTCCCGGATCTGGCAAGGATGCGCTGCAACGCGCCAAGGACTGGCAGAAGATCAAGGCCGAGAACAAGTTTGCCCAGATCACCTGGCCCGAGGAATGGGGCGGCCGCGGCGGCACGTCGATGCAGGCCGTCATCTGGGGACAGGAAGAGAGCAAGTATGACGCGCCGACCGGCCCGTTCGCCATCGGCCTTGGCATGTGCGTGCCGACCGTCATTGCGTTTGGCTCTGACGCCCACAAGGAGCGTTACGTTCAGAAAGCCCTGATGGGCGAGGAAATCTGGTGCCAGCTGTTCTCCGAACCTTCGGCAGGATCGGATGTTGCAGGCCTGAAGACCCGCGCCGTGAAAGACGGCGACGAGTGGGTCATCAATGGCCAGAAAGTCTGGACCAGCGGCGCGCACTATTCGGATTTCGGCATCGTTCTGGTGCGGACCGATCCGAAAGTGCCCAAGCACAAGGGCCTGACCATGTTCATCGTGAACATGAAGCAGAAGGGCGTTGACGTTCGCCCGATCCACCAGGCATCCGGTGGCCGGGAATTCAACGAAGTGTATTTCACCGATGTGCGCATTCCGGATTCTGACCGCCTTGGCGAAGTTGGCGCCGGCTGGAAAGTGGCCCTCGTGACCCTGATGAACGAGCGCCTGGCAGTGGGCGGTTCGCCCGGCCCGGACTGGGGCGAGATCATGGACTATGCCAAGACGTCCGGCGCGATGACCGACCAGGCTTTCCGCGAGAAGCTGGCCGACTGGTATGTCGCGGCACAGGGTTACAAGCTGACCAAGTTCCGTACACAGACGGCCCTTTCGCGCGGCCAGACGCCCGGACCGGAAAACTCGATCGGCAAGATCATCACGGCCAACCATTTGCAGGATATCTGCAACTCGGCGATCGAGATGCAGGACCATTACGGCATCATCAACGATACCGAGACGATGCCGGGCGACGGCATCTTCCAGCAAAGCTTCATGTGGGCCCCCGGCCTGCGGATTGCCGGCGGTACGGACGAAATCCTGAAGAACATCATCGCAGAGCGCGTGCTGGGCCTGCCTCAGGATGTGCGCGTCGACAAGGACCTGCCATTCGACGAGATGAAAGCGGGCTGAAGCCTTCGCGTCAGGATTTCGGTTCTGGCGCGACGGCCCTTTCGGCGACAAAGGCCGCAATATCACTGACACAGGCCCTGCCCGCATCGGTCAGGGCCTTTGCACGTGCGGCGTTCTTTGAATCGAGCGCAATGGCCGTTGTCGACACATTAGTCTGGGCGAGCACCTTGCGGGAACGCCCCTCCAGGAGCGTCGCTTCGATCCGGCAACGGGCCGTGGTTCCTGAAAGCGTAAAGTCCGAAATCCGCCAGGCCAGTTCGTAATCGGTCGGCGCGCCGGTGTCCGAGGCAACGGCCACGCCGCCATTGATGCCGCCGAGCGTATCAAGCAAAGCGACCTGCATCATGCGCGTTGCACTGTCGGACCATTCCACGCCGTTTACCAGACGCAAGGCACCGGACGAATCTTCGGCCGCAATCGCACGTCCGCCAAACAGGCGCGAGGCTTCCGGTTCTCGGATGACAACCGACGCGTCGATCATGTGCAGCGCTTCCATCGGACCAAAGCGGTAGAGGCCCTCTGGCACCTTCTGCTCCGGCAGGACGGAAACACAGGCCGAGAGGCCGGCCGCAGCGAGTATCAGGGTGAAACGTCGGATCATCGACGGCCTCCTTCATAAGGAATGGGATCGCCGACGACGAAGCCCTGAGGGTTCTGTTCGACCTCACGAGCGATGCGGTCAAGCCGGTTGATCAGGACGCGCAGGTCCTGGCTGGCGAGGCGAGCGTCCTGGATGGCTTCCGTCGCAGGGCCCTCGATGGCATCGGCAGCCGCCGATACGGCGCGGTTGCTCGTTGAAATCGTATCACGCGCAGACTGCGCAACGCTCCGCACATCACCGACAAGCAGGTCCATCTGGTCGGCAAAGTCCGCTATGCGTGTGTCTGCAGTCTTGCCGGCCTTTTCCAGTGACGCCGAAGCGGCCTCGAAACGGGTGCTGGCGCTCGACATGTCGGACAGCGTGGCCGAAGCCTGGTCGACAAGGCCATCCTGGGCGGCAAGCTTGGTGCTGATCGTCTCGATGTTCTTGAGGGATGCTGCCAGTGCATCTATATTCTCATCCGTCAGGATCAGGTTGACGCGCTGGATCGCTTGGTTGGCGTTGCCGAGCACTTCGGTCCCGCCTGAGAAGAGCTGGTCGAGCTGCGTCCGTTCGGCCCGGATGACGGGCACAGGCTCTCCGGGGCGGGCTTCGAGCGCCTTGCCGGTGCCTGCTGTCAGCTGTACGAAGGTGATGCCGGTAATGCCGGCAAGCTGGATCGAGGCGGTCGAATCTTCCTTGATGGGTGTCTCACGGTCGATGCGGATACGGGCGCGGACTTTCGATGGATCCGCGCGGTCGATGCGCACGGTCGAGACTTCCCCCACCTTGATGCCGATATAGCGGACAGCGGCCCCTTCCTCGAGCGAGACAGGCCCCTGGAACACGATGTCATAGACCTTGAAATCCTGCCGGAATTGCGACTGGCCGAGCCACATGACGAAGCCTGCGATTGCGAAAGCCGCAATCAGCACGAATGCTCCGATGAGGGCATAATTAGCGCGCGTTTCCATGTCCGGTCTCCATTCTAGTGTCCGGTGGCGGCACGGCCACGCGGGCCGCCAAAGTATTCCTGCACCCAGGGGTGGTCGAACTTTCGCAGTTCATCAATCGTGCCAACCGCCAGCACATGTCTTTCTCCCAGCACGGCAATCCTGTCGCAGGTCGCGTGCAGCGTATCGACATCATGCGTCACAAGAAAGACCGTGAGACCCAGCGCCTGTTGCAGCTGTCGCACCAGAGTGTCAAAGCCTGCGGCAGTGATCGGGTCGAGGCCGGCGGTCGGTTCGTCAAGGAAGAGCAGTTCAGGATCGAGTGCGAGCGCGCGGGCGAGGGCTGCGCGCTTGCGCATGCCGCCGGACAGATCGGACGGGTATTTGTCACCTGCCTCGGGCTCAAGCCCGGCAAGGCGGATCTTCATGTCGGCCAGTTCGGTCCGCAACCGGGGGCTGATGTCCGAGTGCTCCTTCATGGGCACCATGACATTCTCGCGCACCGTGAGATTCGAAAACAGGGCGCCATCCTGGAACATCACGCCCCAGCGGCGCTCTATTGCGCGGCGTTCGTCGGGGTCGAGCGTTTCCAGACGGCTGCCGAACACTTCAATACTGCCTGCAGCCGGTTCTTTCAGGCCGACAATGGCGCGCAGCAACACGGATTTGCCGCACCCTGACGGCCCGATAATGCCGATGATTTCGCCGCGGTAAATATCGAGATCGAGATGCTCGTGCACGACATGGCTGCCATAGGCTGTCTTGAGGTCGCGAATGCGGATGATGGGCTCGGCGGTCATATGCCGAGTTCCATGTAGAAGATCGCAAACAGGGCATCGAGGGCGATGATTGCGAACAGGGCCTGCACAACGGAGGTCGTGGTGGCCTTGCCGAGCGACTGGACGCTGCCGCCGACATTCAGGCCCTGACGGCAGGCAATGAGCACACAGACCAGGCCGAAGACCGGCGCTTTGGACATGCCGACCCAGAACTGGTCGATCGGCACCGAATTGCGCAGGCGATCGATGAAGACAGCCGGATTGATGTCAAGCGACAGCCAGCCGACAATAATACCGCCGGAGATCCCCGCCAGCGTGGCAACGAAGGCGAGCACGGGTGTGATCAGGACCATGGCGATGACGCGCGGCGCGACAATCACTTCCATGGGCTTGAGGCCCAGCGTGGTCATGGCATCGATTTCCTGGCGCATCTTCATCGTGCCGATCTGCGCCGTGAAGGACGAATTGGTCCGGCCGGCCAGAACGATGCCCGTGAGGACCACGCCGAATTCGCGCAGTTCCGAATAGCCGATCAGTTCGACCGTGTAGATTTCCAGATCAAAATCGCTGAGCGTTGTCGCGCCGATATAGGCGACGACCATGCCGACGAAGAAGGAGAGGAAGGCGATGATGGGCAGGGCATCGAGGCCGGCTTCTTCCATCACGGCGACGATACTGGTCCAGCGCAGCTTCCACGGCTGCAGGAGAAGGCGCCCGCAGGTGACGAGGGTCTCACCCAGAAAAGCCAGCGTCTCGACGGTCTCGGAAAGGAGGTCCATGAAACCTTCGCCGGTGCGCTCCAGAAGGGCGTAGACACCGTGGTCCGGCACGGCGGGCGGAGGAAGGGGGGCGGAAACGGCGTGGACCTGCGCAATCAGGCGCCGCGCGGTGGGATGATCCCCAATGATATCCGGCACGCCGTCCTCGACAGAACCGGCGGCGCGCAGCGTGCGGTCGAGCACGAAAGCCCCCGCCGTATCAAGCTGTCCGAGGCCGGACACATCAATGCTGAGCGGGAATTGCGGCAGGATCTCCCGCAGGGCTTCGTCGACATCCTGCACATGCGCGACGGTCCAGTCCCCGGTAAGCCGGAGAACCGAGCGTTCGTCACTTTCATCAAGTGCGAATTCGGGGGAAGCTGTTTCTGCCATCAGTGTGTAACTACCTGACTTGCCTAGCAAAACATGCTTAAGGCATGGGCACCGGAATGGAACAAATTTCACCTATCAGGATAGAGCATGGGCACCCGGCGAATCGACATCACCCCCGTTTCCACGCCGCTGAGGGCCGTCTTTGCGATATCGCGGGGCGCCAAGACACGTGCCGACACGGTGCGGGTGAGGGTGCAGCAAGGGGGTGGCACGGGGTGGGGTGAGTGTGTGCCCTATGGGTTGTATGGCGAGACGGTGGAGACTGTCACTGCCTCGATCGAGGCGATACGCGATGCAATAGAGGGCGGCTTGACGCGGGAGGAGCTGCAAATCCGCATGCCCGCAGGCGCCGCCCGCTGCGCGGTCGATTGTGCGCTATGGGACCTCGAAGCCAAGCTGAGCGGTACGCCCGTCTGGCAACTGGCCGGCCTGCCGGAACCGAAGCCGATCGAGACCGCCGTGACCGTCAGCCTCGATGCGCCTGAGGCGATGGCCGAGGCGGCACGGGCCATTCAGGGCTGTTTGCTGAAACTGAAACTCGGCGGGGCAGACGACCTGAAGCGGATAGAGGCCGTGCATCTGGCACGTCCGGATGCGCGGCTGATCGTCGACGCCAATGAAGGCCTTGTGCCTGCAGAGTTTCCGGCGATCTCGAGGGCCGCTGCTGACCTCGGCGTCGTGCTGATCGAACAGCCCTTCCCCGCTGACAACGATGCCGCGCTGGAGCGCCGGCCGGGGCCGGTTGCCATCTGCGCCGATGAAAGCGCGCATACTTCGAGCGATATCCAGGACCTTGCCCGGCGCTATGACGCGGTGAACGTGAAGCTCGACAAGACGGGCGGGCTGACCGAGGCGCTGGCCATGGTGCGTGCGGCGAAGGCGAGCGGCATGGGCGTGATGGTGGGGTGCATGGTGGCCGGGTCGATCTCGATGGCGCCAGCCGTGCTGCTGGCGGGCCTTTGCGACGCAGCCGACCTCGACGGGCCGCTCTGGCTGGCCGAGGACGTCGAAGGCGGCCTCGTCTATCGCGACGGCTGGGTCGAGCCGCCCCTGCCCGGCCTTTGGGGATGAACTCCCAGCCGCCTGACATTGCAGGCAGCCGGGAGCGCGTCAGGCAGCCACCGGCGGAAGGCCGAGAGAGACGCGGCCGGTGAACATTTGCTGGCGCTTTTCGGGCAGCGGGTGGAACTGGCTGGCATGTGCATCGCGCAGCAGGCGCTCAATCCCCGCCTTGCGCATGAAGCCGGCGCCGCCGCAGATTTCGAGCGCCTTTTCCGTGACGGCGATCACGGCATTGGCACAGATGGTCTTGCGGGCAAGGACCTGGCTGGCGAGGGCCTCACTGGGCGTGAAAGCCAAGTCGTCGCACAGCGCGATCATGGACTCCAGGGCGATCTGCGCGGTGACGAGAAGGTTTTCCATCTCGCCGACCTGCAGGACCGTGACCGGATCACCGGAGCGGGCCCTGGCCTTTTCGAGCGCGATGGCTGCTGCGGATTCCGCCACGCCGGTATAGACTGACATGATGAGCGGCATGGCGACGGTGACAATGACGCTGAAGGCGCCATGGAAGGGACCACGCGGGCGCTTGAGGCCGACGGCCTCTTCGGGCACGAAAACGTCATTGAACCGGAGCGTCTGGGAACCCGTGGCGCGCATGCCCATCGCCTCCCAGTCACCGAGCAATTCCACGCCTTCGGTCTTCAGTGAGACAGGGAAGTGCAGCACAGACGGGCCGTCATCCGGGCAATCACAGGCGCAGGATGTGATGGCAATGTCGCCGCAAGGCGAACCGCTGGCGAAGGGCTTCACGGCATTGATTACATAGCCGCCGTCGGTCTTGCGTGCCTCGCCATTGGATTCGAGCCAGTCATTGGCGCCAGTGCTGACGAGGACGAGTTCCCCGCCTGCAACCTTTTCCAGCAGGGCCTTCCCGGCCTTGCCGTCCTGATCGTTCTTGCGCGCGGCGGCGACAAGGTGCTGGTGCATTGACACGGCCAGCGCGGTGGAAGGACAGTCATGCGCGAGGCGGCGCAGGAAGGCGCACATCTCACCGTGCGAGACGCCTCCGCCACCGAGCTCTTCCGGCACCTGCGCCGAAAAGACCTTGCGGGCTTTTAGCGCAGCATAGTTTTCATGGACGAAAGCATCACGGCATTCAAACCCTGCTGACCGGGAGGCGAAGTCGGCCCCGAGCGTGTCGGCGGTATCCTGCAGGATCATATCAAACGGCATCTTCATCTCCCATGGATCAAAACCGGGGACACCGCACATTACGGCGCCCCCTCTTGCGTGTCAGGCCGTCTCGGCGATCTTCTGGCCAGCTGCGGCCATGGCGTGCACATCCGCGGCCCGCAGCAACTGGCCGCCAATGCCCCAGTCGCCCTGTTCCACTTCATTGATACGGACCCAGGTGACCGAGCGCAGGGCTTCGCCCTCGATGGCCACCATGGTTTCGGTAACCTTGCTGATAATGTCCGCCTTCTGGGCCGGCGAGAAAACGTCCTTGATAAGATCAATCGTGACGAGTGGCATTGATATTCTCCTGTTTGAATTGTAACCGGATTGTCCGGTGACGGGAGATCCATGCGCGCAATTCGCCTGCCGCCATAGTTCAGACATTGAACCAAAGCACTTCAGAATGTAAAGTAAGCAGCTTCAAAAGCCATACAGCCGGTCTTTCAGCGCCTCGGGAGCGTCTCATGCAATACGGCCAGTTTTGTCCCATCGCAAAGGCAACGGAAATCCTTGGAGAAAAATGGACGATCCTTATCATCCGTGAAATCCTGATGGGCGCCACCCGATTCAATGTCGTGCAGCGCGGACTAGGGGATATTTCGCCCGCCTTGCTTACAGGACGCCTGAAATCCCTTGAGCAACAAGGCATGATTGTCCGCCGCAAGATCACCGGTCAGAAGGGATACGAATACTTCCCGACAGAAGCGTGCCAGGCCCTTTTGCCAGTTCTGGTGGCCATGGGCGAATGGGGCCTGTGCTGGGCAAGGCACAACGTGCTCGACGAAGACTTCGATGTGGACTTCCTGATGCTCTACCTCGAACGCAGTATCGATCCGTCCAAACTTATCGGCAGTGAGAGCGTGATCCAGTTCAAGTTTACAGATCTTGTCGAGCAGAGCGATTACTGGCTGCTGGTCCGCGACGACAATGTTGATCTTTGCTTGAAGAATCCCGGCAAGGACGTGGATGTCTATTTCACCTGCACGGTGCGGACCATGCATGATGTATGGATGGGCGAGCGGACCTATCGTGACGCCATCAAATCCGGCGACCTGTATGTACAAGGCGATCCTGCCCTGACGCGGAACATCAAGGACTGGCTGCGGCCGAGTATATTTGGCGGCTCCGCGCGCGCACCATTGCCGGACCAACTGACCTCCCGGTGACACAGACCCCTGCCCCACCGTCAGGCGTTGCTAGGCGCGCGAGGCACCCATAGGATCCCCGCACGAAAGACAAGCCGGGAGGATGGACGATGATTCAGGCCAAAGTGCAGGGTGTTGCAAGCGACAAGTTTGAGGGCGTACGAAACCAGTTCCAGACGCACCTGGACACAGGCGCCGATATCGGGGCCTCCTTCTGCGTCACCAAGGATGGCGAAACCGTGGTCGACCTATGGGGCGGCTATGCCGATGTCGCCGGCACACGGCCCTGGGAGAAGGACACGATCGTCAACGTCTATTCGACGACCAAGACGATGACGGCGCTGACTGCCCTGTTGCTGGCCGACCGGGGCGAACTGGATTTTGATGCGCCTGTTGCCAAATACTGGCCGGAGTTTGCGGCGAGCGGCAAGGCAGACGTGAAAGTCAGTCATCTGATGAGCCACTCAGCTGGCCTGTCAGGCTGGCGTGAGCCGTTCACGACCGAGGACTTGTATGACTGGGAAAAAGCGACGAGCCTGCTGGCGGCGCAGGCGCCCTTATGGGAACCGGGCAAGCAGGCCGGCTATCACGCCATCACGCAAGGCTATCTGGTTGGCGAGGTTGTGCGGCGCATTGCCGGCAAATCGCTCGGCACCGTATTCCGTGAAGAGATTGCCGAGCCGATGGCCGCAGACTTCCATATCGGCCTGCCGGCGGCGGAAGACAATCGCGTGGCCGAATTGAAGCCGCCGCCAGATGGCAGCATTTCGGCCGATCCCACCATGACGGAAACCAAGAAGCTGACGCTGACCAATCCGGTGATTGATGTCAGCGCAACACGCACGCGCGAGTGGCGCGGCGCCGAGATTCCGGCTGCAGGCGGCACGGGCAATGCACGCGCGGTGGCGATGATCCATGCGATCCTGGCCAATGGCGGTGCCGCGGGCGGCAAGCAGTTCCTGAGCGAGGCCGGTTGCCGCAAGGCGCTGGAACCGCAGATCGAGGGCACGGACCTGATTCTCGGCATCCCGGTACGCTACGGACTTGGCTTCGGCCTGTCAGGGCCGATGTCGCCTGCGCTGAACGAGCATTCCATGTTCTGGGGCGGCTATGGCGGCTCCATCGCACTGATCGACATGCAGGCTCACACGACGATGTCCTATGCGATGAACCGGATGGAAGGCACGACGACAGGCGACATGCGGGCAATCAGCCTGGCCATGCAGGCGATGCCCGGCCTGATGGCCTAAGCGAAGCGCTTTCTATTTGGCGCCGTCGAGCAGTTCCTTGAATCCGCTCGGCGCGTGATGGCCCATGAAAAGCTGTTCGAAGGTGCCGATGCCTTCAGAGCCGAGACCGTCCGGTCCTTCATGCCTTGCACGGACGATTTCCTGGATGTGCAGGTTTTCAGGAACCTGCCATGGCATTTTCGACGGCTCGAAATCCTCGCGGGCAATGGCGAGCTGGTCGCCGCGGAAGGCACCATGACGATACTTGTCGTGGCCGTAGCCGATGCCCTTCATCAGGAATGTGCCCATCGGCTCGAAGGAGACCGTGTGGGCGCGGCCCTGCGGATCAATCATGTCGAGACGGGCGCTGGCCATGCGGCGGGTTCCTGGCGCGTAGGTGATGTTCATCTTCGCATCGGAGAGATGGATGCCTTCGCCCTGCGCGACACCATCCGGAACGATCACCGCGCGGGTGTTCCAGGGCATGCCATGCTCATCATGATTGACATGGTAGAACATGGACAGGTTCGGGAAATTGGTCGGCGTCCATATCCAGTAGAATTGCGGCACCGGCGCGGGGATCAGCGGTTGCGGATCCGGCGCGCCAATCGGGCGGACACCCCATGAGCGGTCGCGCGTACCGGTGAAATCGTCCGGCTTGATCTCGACGCGCGTGTCATCGACCCGCAGGCTGCCGGTCCATCGGCCGTTCTGCGTCATGCGGGTGAGGTCCATCATCATGCGCGAGCCGAGACGGCGCGTGAAGCGAGGCTCCTCGATCGGGAAAGCCCTGCCCTCGAATTCCACGTCGAGCGCGAGGCCCTCGGTTTCCTCAAGGCGCAGCCGGATCTTCTTGAGCGGCTCGACAACCTCGACCGAGAGCGGACCGACATGCGTGTCCATGCGCTCCATGTTCAGCGGACGCGAGAGATAGACACTCGACTGCTTGCCATTGCGCAGGATGGAAACAGCGCCGTCGATAATGTTTAGCGCCGGGTAAACACCCATGGCCGCCGCAAAGAATGTCGAACCGTCGGCGCTGTAGCCATTGAAGAAATAGCGGTCGTAGAAATTGCGGTCGGAGCCGGAAAAGGCAACGGGTTCGGGTGTCTGGTGGATCGGGTATTCGTCACCGGCGCTGAGCATGGGATATCCTTCCTTGGCGTCACCTCTTGGCGGGTGATCAGTCAGGCTTAGGGTGGACGAAGCAGGCGCACCCAGCAAGGGGTGACGCGAAGGGAGCCCGTTCGAATGACAACACGCCTGACGGCCGACGAGGCCAATACATTCCTCGCTGCGGCCTTCCCGAACAGCGGCAACCGGAGCGAGGTTGTCCTGATGGAGGAAGGCCGCGCGAAGATGCGTCTGGTCGCCGATGAAACGCATTTGCGGCCCGGCGGATACATTTCCGGCCCGACGCAGATGAGTCTGGTCGATTCGGTTGCCTATATGGCGGTGATGACGCTGACCGGTCACGAGCCGATGACGGTGACCAGCAATCTCAGCATCAATTTCCTGCGGCCATGCATCGGCGATGTCGTGGTGGCTGAGGCACGCGTGATGAAGATTGGCCAGGCACTGGCTGTCATGGATGTGGACGTGCGGATTGAAGGCGCGGAGAAACCGTCGAGCCACGCAGTCGTGACTTATGCCCTGCCCCGCAAGCCGGAGGCCGCACGATGAACCGGCTCGCATTTGCCGCCGCCATCACCGGATTCGCCGGCGTGGCGCTGGGCGCGTTCGGAGCACACGGGCTGGACCTTGGCGCCAAGGCGCTGGACTGGTGGCATACAGCGACGCTGTATGCGCTGGTCCATGCCGCAGCTGCGCTGGCGATTGCCCTGTCAGACCGCACCGGGCTTGTGCGGCGGGGCGGATGGGCCTTTCTGCTTGGCGCGGCCGTGTTTTCCGGCTGCCTCTATGCGATGGCGATTGGCGCGCCGCGCTGGCTTGGCGCCGTCGTACCGCTTGGCGGCGTGTCATTCCTGGCAGGCTGGATTCTGGTCGCGGCGGGCGCGGCGCGGCGTTAGGACGATTTGGAGTTCAGCGACGCATATTTGTCGGCGAGTTCGTCAGCCGTCTTGCGGGCCGCATCAATCGTGTCTGCAAAATCGGCGAGCTCCGCATCGACCGGCGCCGTGTCAATGTCCATGTCGGGACGCGAAGCCACGGTGCTGAGCGCACTCTGGAAATTGCGGTAAGCCATCTGGGCACGCACGAGCGCGCGCTCATAGCTCATCACGTCTGAACGGGTGGCAGTCGCATCGCCCGAATCCTTCAGGACGGCGATGGCCTCATTCGAGACACCGGACAGGCCCGTACGGGCCGATTGCGTGTCGGCCGAAATACGCGAGAGAACCAGCGACGGTGCGTTCTTGCCGGCGCCAATGCGCGCGGCATAATCTTCCACCGCGTCACCGCGGCCATTGATCAGCGTGTCAGCAAGGCCTGCAAGGCCGCCGGAAGCCTGAACCCAGCCAGCTTCGACAACGGCGTCACTATATTCACTGGAAACCTTGCGCAGGACCGACTGATTGTGCGAGAGGCCGCTCACGACAGTTGCTTCGCCCGGCACCATGGATACCGTTGCACAACCGCCAAGAAGGCATAGGGATACAGTCAGTAGAACGCTACGCATCAATGGCCACCTAAACACCTGATCGGGTCCCCACCCGTAATAATCCTTACGAATGGTAATAAGCCAAGTCCAGTATTAGTTCCCAGACTGGCTGACAAATAGTGAAGAACGCATGAATAAACGCCAAACCCGCCGCACATTGTACCAGAGGCACGAATCCCGGCGCAGCGGCCGCTTGCGCGTCTCCGAACTGCACGAAATCTATTGGGAAGAATCAGGCAATCCTGACGGCGTTCCGGTTGTCGCGCTGCATGGCGGCCCCGGCGGGGGATCCAACCCTGAAATGCGACGGTTTTTTGATCCGGCCCGCTATCGCATCTTCCTGTTCGACCAGCGCGGCTGCGGCCGCTCGACTCCGCACTCGGAACTTCGCGAGAACACGACCTGGGACCTGGTCGACGACATGGAAACGCTGCGCGAGCATGTTGGCGTCGACCAATGGGTGGTTTTTGGCGGATCGTGGGGCTCGACCTTGTCGCTGGCCTATGCAGTGACCCATACCGAACGTGTGCTGGGCATCATCCTGCGCGGCGTGTTCCTTGTGTCGAAGGCCGAGATCAGCTGGTTCTACCAGTCAGGCGCCAGCCGCCTGTTCCCGGATTCCTATGACCGCTACGTCGCGCCCATTCCCGAGGACGAGCGCGGAGACTTGCTGACCGCGTTCCATCGGCGCCTGATCGGCGCAGACAAGACAGCGCGGATCGAGGCGGCCCGGGCCTGGGCCCGCTGGGAAGGCGAGACCTTGTCGATCAAGGGACCGGTGACCACGCCGCCGCGTTTCAACGAGGATGATTTCGTCGATGCCTTCGCGCGGATCGAATGCCATTACTTCGTCAATCGCGGCTTCTTTGCCCACGATTCCTGGCTGCTCGAAGAGGCCGAGCGCACCCTGCAGGATGTGCCAGGCGTGATCGTTCACGGCCGCTACGACGTGGTGACGCCGATATCGACCGCCTGGGCGCTGTCAAAAGTATGGCCCAGGGCGGACCTGCACATCATTCCGGATGCAGGTCACTCGTCCATGGAGCCGGGCATTGTCGACAAATTGATTCAGGCCACGGACGAAATGGCCGACCAGTTCCTGCCTGCTGTAAAGGCGTGACCCCCGGCTGATGCCGGGGGCCGGACACGGGTTATTCGGCAGGCGGCACCCAGTTGGGGCCCAGCAGCATGGTCAACACGCCTGGCAGTGGCACGTGATACTGGTCCTGGATCTTGTCCATGAAACCGAACACCAGGATGACCGCGATGAATGGCGGCACGAACCAGCGCATCAGGAAGCGCCAGGCATTCATGATCGTGCCTTCGCCAAGCTCCGAGGTCAGCATGTCGCGACTGAGTATCCAGCCCGCGAATGTCGCTGTCAGCAGGCCGCCCAATGGCAGCAGCAGGCCCTCGGTCATGAAGTCCATGAAGTCGAGATATTCGAGCGAGAACACGTAAGCCGCCCCGATCATGAACATCGAGAAGCCGATGCCGACTGATGCGCCCAGACGCGTGACGCCCTGGCGTTCCTCAAGCCAGGACACACTGACTTCCATGAGCGAAATCGACGACGTGAAGGCCGCAAAAAGGGCCAGCGCGAAGAAGACTGATGCAAAGATCGCCCCGCCCGGAATTGCGCCGAAGGCGACGGGCATGGAGACGAAGAACAGGCTGGGGCCACCGGCCGGGTCAAGACCGGCTGCGAAGACGATCGGGAAGATGGCGAAGCCTGCGACCAGCGCCACCAGTGTGTCAGACCCCACGACGATAAGGGATGAGCGCGGAATGTCGGTATCTTTCGACAGATAGGCGCCATAGGTCACCATCAGGCCAACGCCAACGCCGATGGAAAAGAAGGCCTGGCCGATGGCAGCCAGGAAGGTCTTGAAGCCGACATCTTCCCATTTGGGCTCGAGGATGAAGGACGCTGCCCGCGCGGTGTCACCATTGGTCATCGAGAATATCACCACGACGATCAGCATGACAAAGAAGGCCGGCATCAGGATGGTTGACGCTCGCTCAATGCCGCCTTTCACGCCGCGCCCGACGATGATGACATTGGCGCCGATGAAACAGGCCAGCAGGAACAGAATATACCATTTCGAGCGCAGCGGATGTTCGCCCTGCCCGATCGTGTCGACAAAGTTCTGGCCGGACGCTGCTGCGTCCATACCGGAAAAGCCGCCGAATGACTGGATGAAGAATGCCACCAGCCAGGCTGAAATCACGACATAGAACGTGCTGATGAAAAAGGCTGTCAGCGTGCCGATCCAGGTTGCGATGCCCCAGTTCTGGCTCCGGCTCTCGGCGCGGGCGAGCGACTGGATGCCTTCAATGGCCGACATGCCGGATTTGCGGCCCATGGCATATTCCGCCATCAGGAGCGGCAGGCCGATCAACAGGACGCAGGCGAGGTAGATTGCGATGAACGCGCCGCCGCCCTCTTCGCCGGCGGTATAGGGAAACCGCCAGAAATTTCCGAGACCGACGGAGGACCCGACCGCCGCCATGATGAATCCGAAACGCGAACTCCACGTATCTGTCTTGCGACCGACGCCTGCCATATGATGCCCTCTCCCCGGGGGTAAATGATTTCGCGCGACCCTAGCGTTCGCGGCATAAAAATCAATTCAGGGCTCTGCTACCGGGTCAGATGAGCCCCGTCGAGGACAGTTTTTCGTCCCTGTGCATGTGCGCCGCCAGGATCAGGCCGAAGCAGGCCATGGTCGTGAGCAGGGCTGTGCCGCCATAGGATATGAGGGGCAAGGGCATGCCGACCACAGGGAGCAGGCCTATGACCATGCCGACATTGAACACGATATAGAACGCCACCGTGGCCGCCGCACCTGCCGAGGCGAGCCGCCCGAACCAGCTTTGCGACTGGAAAGCCGAATAGAAGGCCCAGCCGAGAATGACGGCAAAACCGAGCAGAAGGGTTGCGGTGCCGATGAAACCGAATTCCTCGCCAATCACTGTCAGGATGAAATCTGTATGCTGCTCGGGCACGTAATCCTGCTGTGACTGGATGCCCTGCAGCCAACCCTTGCCGTTGACACCGCCGCCGCCAATGGCGATCAGGCCCTGCTCGATCTGGTAGCTCTCACCCAGCGCATTGGTCGATTCCCCCGTCAGTTGCGACAGGAACGTGTCGACCCGCTCGCGCTGGTAATCGGCAAGTATGAAATAGACCCCGGGAATGGCCGCGATGCCTGCAGCGATCCCCGCGAGGATGACCCGCATGGACAGGCCCGCCAGGAAGACGATGACGCCGCCGGAAGCCACCAGTGCGAGCGTCGTGCCGAAGTCCGGCTGCTTGAAGATCAGCGCGGCGGGAATGAGCATGATAACCAGCGCGCCAACATGGATGAGGATGCGCCCGGAGGTCGGCGTGATGACGCGGTCATAATACCAGGCAAGCGCCATCGTGGTGGCCAGCTTGGCGAATTCGGACGGCTGCACCGCAACCGGGCCGATCTGCAGCCAGCGTTGCGCGCCGCCGCCCGTCACGCCCATTACTTCGACGAGGATGAGCAACACGATGGTGAACGCATAGGCCGGGAGCGCCAGCGTGCGCCAGAGCGACAATGGCAACAGGGCCAGGCCAATCATCACGACGAAGCTCATCCCGAAGCGAGACAGTTGGAGGTGCCAGAGGTTGGCTTCGCTCGAATTGGTGTGCGTTGACGAATACAGCATCGCGATGCCGGTCAGTGCCATCGCGACAATCAGGAGGATGAAACCCCAGGGCAGTTTGGCCAGTTTGCCGAGCGGCCCGACATTCTCGAACGAGAGCGAGCGGGCCGTACGCGTGCGCGCCTCGCCGCGGCTGAACCCGGTATAGCCGTCGCGGCTCATGTCGGTTCGCCTTGTCCGGGCGTATTGACAGAGGCCGTCTGCCCGTAGGCGGGCTTGCGGCGGCTGTCATTCTTGAGGGCGAAATGGAGAATGTCGCGCGCGAGCGGCGCGGCCGTGGACGAGCCGCCTTCACCATGCTCGACCACGACGGCAATCGCATATTTCGGATCATCCGCCGGGGCATATGCCACGAACAGGGCATGATCGCGCAGTTCGCGCTCGATTTCGTCCCCCTTGCGGATGCCCTTGTCACGCTCGGCCTGAGTGATGCGGCGCACCTGCGCCGTGCCCGTCTTGCCAGCGAGGCGCGGCCCGCCAAGGCCAAGATCGCCGGAACGGTAGGCCGTACCGCCGCCTTCGGACGTCACGCCAAACATGCCAGCCTTCATGCGGCGCATGATGTCGCCGTCAAGCGGCGCATCGAGAATGCCATCCTGTTCGGTCTTCGGTCCAAGGCCGACGAGTTTCGGCTTAAGACTGTGTCCCTCGCTGGCGATGCGGGCCGTCATCAGCGCGAGCTGGAGCGGAGTCACGCCAAGCTGTCCCTGACCGATGCCGAAGTTCAGCGTCTCGCCTTCATACCATTGCTCGCCGAGCGCCTTCTGTTTCCATTCAGGATCCGGCACCAGGCCGCCCCGCGCGCCGGTCATGCCGAGCGTCCAGGCTTCGCCGAAGCCGAACTTGCGCGCCGTCGCGGCGATGGCATCAACGCCGGTTCGCCGGGCAATCTCGTAGAAGTAGACGTCGCACGAGCCCTTGATGGCGCTGTGCATGTCGACCGAACCGTGACCGCCCTTTTTCCAGCAGTGCCAGGTGCGGTTGCCGAAATGGTAGTAGCGGTTGCAATGCACGCGGTCCGTCGGCTTGACGGCGCCGGATTCCAGCGCAGCCGTTGCGACCACCATCTTGAACGTGGAGCCGGGCGGATAGACGCCGCCATGGGCGCGCGGATAAAGCGGCGAGCGCGGATTGTCGCGCAGCGCGGCATAGGCCGAGCCGGAAATGCCGTTGACGAAATCGTTCGGGTCGAAGGCCGGCGTCGAGACCATGGCCAGCACATCGCCGGTTTCCACATCGAGTACGACTGCCGCGCCACTCTCTTCGCCAAAGCGTTCGATCGCGGCGCGCTGGAGTTCGGAATCGATGGTGATGTAGAGGTCCTTGCCGGCCACAGGCGCGAACTTCTCGTCCGGGATCTCCTCGATCACGCGGCCATGGGCATTGGTGACCTGCTTGCGGAAGCCGGGCTTGCCGCGCAGCCATTCCTCGGCAAAGCGCTCCATGCCCTGACGCCCCGTGCGCATGTCAGGATGGCGGAACAGCTTTTCCAGCCGCTTGGCTTCATCGTCGACCATGCCGACCGAGAGGCGGTCGAGATCATCCTGGCTGGCACGCGCAACATAGCCGAGCACGTGGGCAAGGTCGCGGCCGCGCGGATAGGAGCGGGTCAGCGCCATCTCGACCTGCACGCCGGGGATTTCCGCCGCATGCACGTTCATGCTGGCAAAGTCCTCATAGGTCAGTTCATTGGCCACGATGACCGGAACGAAGCCCGCATTGCGGCGCCGGCTGGTGGCGATCTCCTTGATCAGCTTTTCGACACGCTCATCAGGCAGCTCGATGAGCGCGGCAATCTTTGCGAGCGTGGCGGCCGGATCCCTCGTCTGTTCCGGAACGATCGACACGCGTCCGGCGCGGCGGTGGGAGGCCAGCGGCTTGCCGAAACGGTCAAGGATACGGCCGCGCTGGGGCGGCGCCAGGGCCAGCTTGATATGGTTGTCTTCCGCGGCCGCCTGGTATTTCTCGCTTTCCAGGACCTGCAGCTGGAACAGGCGCGCAATCAGACCGGCCCAGACCACGCCGCCGGCCCCGGCCGCAAGGATCATGCGGCGGCTGAAATCATCCTCGATGCTGGGCTTGTGACTCATGTCGCCTGCCCCACCTGCTGCCCGGGGGTGCGGCCCAGGTCGAAAAGCCTGTGGCTCATCGCATAGATCACACCGGTGGTCAGCAACGCTGCCAGCAATGGCGTGGCGCGCACGGCATGGTCTTCAAGCGCGCTCGCGAGTAGCCAGAGCACGAGGAATCCCGAGATGAACTGCAATACGGGCGCTACGACCGCTACCAGAGGCTCGTTCATCACGTCGAACATGCTGGCGATCCAGGCGCTGAATCCGTAAACGACCAGGTTGACGATCACGAAACAGCCGAACGGCGCATTGAAACTGATATCCTGGATCAGGCCGAAGACGATCAGGAGAAGCATCGGGCGGAGCGAGAGGCCGACACGGCCCCAGCCCACGGCGCCCCAGAGGGCCGCATAGGGCCAGGCGATGGACAGACCGAACAGGGTCTTGGGCGTCAATCCGAGCAAACCGACGGCGGCAATGGCAAAGGCGCCAAACAGGAGGCGGGGTGTCGGGCCCGATTGCGACCAGAGGCTCTTGCGCTGGCGACCGGAGGTGCGTTTGGCCATTACTGGCGCACCCCCTGTGCCGCGCTGGCCTGCGCCGGGGCATCGGTCTCTTCTGCCTGAGGAAGGGTTGCGACCGGTTCCGGCGCCTCGATCATCGGCGGCGGCACCATCTGGACATACCCGCCCGAGCGCTTTGCCATGCCATATTTGACACGCCATTCGCCGCTCAGAAGCCGGGCTTCACCAACGACCAGGCCGCGCGGGAACGCGCCGCCTTCCGCCGAGGTGAGGATACGCTCGCCTTCGATGAACCCGCTGCGTTCAGGCAGGTCGGTCAGGCTGCCAAGCCCGTCACGGCCACCGTACAGGATCGCGCGCACACCGCTGACCTCGCCCATGACGGGCACGCGGCTGTTGAAATCAGTGATCAGCAGGATGCGGGACGAAAGTTCGCCCAGTTGAATCACGCGGCCGACGAGGCCGCCTTCGTTGACAGCGATCGCGCCTGGCTCGACGCCCTGGGCACGGCCCGCATTGGCGAGCAGCGTCTGCGCGAACGGACCGTCGCTTTCGGCGGTGACCCGCGCCGTGACGCCGCGAACCGGCGGCTCGCCCATCAGGTTCAGGATATTCTCATACGCTTCGAGGCGCTCGGCCATGGAAATGGCGGCGGCTTTGTAGCGCGACAGTTCGCGCACTTCGGCTTCGAGATCCTTGATGCGGCGTTCGCGTGCGACCTGTCCGGTTACCCGGGCCCACAGAGTGACACTGTCATTGCCGCCGAGCCGGTCACCCGCAACCGTGCGGACCGGATCGAAGAAATGGCGGATTTGCGGGGCGGACTGGGCCACGACGAGCGCTGCGGCGCCGAAAATGAAGACAAAGAGAATCAGACGCTTTGCTGAGCGCTTGCCGGGTTTCTGACCTGAGCGGCTGAGGCGCGCCATTCGCCTTGTTTCCTTGCCGTTTTTCGGCCTGCTTTTCCTAGACTTCCGGAGACAGTACCGTTTTCATTTTCGAGTAGTTTTCTAGCACATAACCGCAGCCATTCACGACGCATTTCAGCGGATCATCTGCAATCATCACTGGTAATTGTGCCTGCTCGCGTATCACCGTGTCGAGATTGCGAAGCAGTGCGCCGCCCCCCGTCAGCACGATGCCGCGATCGACAATGTCGGCGGCAAGTTCGGGTGGCATCGCTTCAAGCGCGATCTTCACGGCATCGATAATATCGGTGACCGGCTCGCGCAGGGCCTCGGCGATCATGGCCTCGGTGATCTCGGTTTCCTTGGGAACGCCGTCCAGCGTGCCCCGTCCGCGAACCGTGAGGGCCATGCCTTCGCCATTCTCAGGCGGCATCGCGGTGCCGATCTCTTTCTTGATCCGCTCGGCTGACATTTCGCCGATCAGGATTTTCTGTTCGCGGCGAAGGTAATTGACGATCGCCTGATCCATCTTGTCTCCGCCGACGCGCACGGAGCGCGAATAGACGATGCCGCCAAGCGACAGGACAGCCACTTCCGACGTGCCGCCACCAATATCGACGACCATGGAGCCGGCTGGCTCGTCGATGGGCAGTCCGGCGCCGATGGCAGCGGCCATGGGCTCTTCAATCAGCTCGACCTGGCGGGCACCGGCCGCGAGAGCGGACTGATGGATGGCGCGGCGCTCGACGCTGGTGGCGGAGCTGGGCACGCAAATGATGATGAGGGGGGACACGAAGGCGCGCCGATTGTGCACTTTGCGGATGAAGTGCTTGATCATTTCCTCGGCGACTTCGAAATCGGCGATGACGCCATCGCGCATCGGGCGGATGGCTTCCATGTTCACCGGCGTCTTGCCGAGCATGTTCTTGGCCTGCTCGCCGACTGCATAGACGATCTTGCGGCCGCCCTGGGTCATGTAGGCGACGACCGAGGGCTCATCGAGCTTGACGCCCTGACCCTTCACATAAACGAGTGTGTTCGCCGTGCCGAGGTCGATGGCCATGTCCGTGGACAACATGCCGAGAAGGCTACCAATCATGACGTCTACGCGCTCTTTCTGATGCGTGGCGAACCGGTGATCCGCCACTATTGTGCAATTCTATACACAGCCCCATACCTCATGTGCCGTTAACGCCCATTTAATGCAAGGCACGCGCGGCAGATAAACGGAACCATGCGTACACCCATTGAAAACCAACGGTATTCATTGGCATTTACCACGGAACCTGCAGTGAACACGGGAGTTTAACGGAACGATCCGTTCACCAATCGTAAACGCTGGCGCGGTGTTTGTTAACACTTTGGCTGATTTCAGACCCGGTACGCCCGGTTCCGATTCTGCATGAAATCCGAGAAGTTCAGGTTTTTGTGCACCCGGTTCCCGATGAGCGCCAGATGAATGCGCCGTTCGGAAGCGGTTCGGATGGGGCCGTTCATACAGGAGGCGCAGCATCGGCCTGGCCCTGGAAAAGGCGCGCTCCAGCCCATCACTGGCGCCTTTGGCTTGGTCGCACCCCTGGCAAGCCTCCTGCCGGTGCTGCTCTTTTTTCAGGCAGCTGTCACGAAGGTGGAGATGACCTTCTTGCGGCCGGTCTTGTCAAAGTCGACCGTGAGCTTGTTGCCTTCCGAAAACACCACTTTGCCGTAGCCGAACTTGTCGTGAAAGACGCGCGACCCGGCCGTGAACGTGCTGGCACCCCCGGCTGTGGCGGTGAGGGGACCGGCGTCGGAAGGGGGCCGTGAGGGGGTGCGCGAGGCGTTCTCCTGCAGGCGTTTCCAGCCGGGGCTGTCATAGGACGAGCGGGCACCCAGATCTTCCATCGTTCCCGAAAAGGCCTCTTCGCCGCCCGGCAGGCCGGAAAAGCCGGTCTCGCTCATGGCATCGACATGGTCGTGGGGCAGTTCGTCAACGAAACGGCTCGGCATGACGCTTTGCCAGCGGCCATAGATCTGGCGATTGGCGACGAAGGAGATATAGGCGCGGGCACGCGCCCGTGTGATGCCGACATAGGCGAGCCGGCGCTCTTCCTCGAGGCCCTTCAGGCCACTTTCATCGAGGCTGCGGCGCGACGGGAAGACTTCCTCCTCCCAGCCCGGCAGGAAGACCATCGGCCATTCGAGCCCCTTGGCGCCGTGCAGGGTGAGAATCTGGACCTGGTCCTCCCCTGCCCCGCCGCTGGACGCATCCATCACCAGCTCAACATGTTCGAGAAAGCCCGCCAGCGTATCGAATTCCCCCATCGACCGGACGAGTTCCTTCAGGTTGTCGAGCCGGGTCTGGGCCTGCGGGCTGCGATCCTTCTGCAGCATATCGGTATAGCCGGACTCCTCAAGAATCATTTCGGCCAGCTCGGTATGCGGCAGCCCGTTCGCATACTTGTCGCGCCACATGCTGATATGGTCGATGAACTGCGTGAGGCCGCGTTTGGCCCCGCCCTTGATCTCGTCTGTCTGCAGGACCATCGGCGTCAGCGTGTACAGGCTGCGTCCGTCGGCCCGCGCATAGGCCTGCAGCTTGGCCAAAGTGGTGTTGCCGACACCGCGTTTCGGCTCGTTGACCACCCGCTCGAAGGCGAGGTCGTCGTCGGGCGAGCGGATCAGGCGCAGATAGGCCATGGCATCGCGGATCTCGGCCCGCTCGAAGAAGCGCGGGCCGCCGATCACGCGGTAGGGAATGCCCAGCATGATGAAGCGCTCCTCGAAGGCCCGCATCTGCCAGGAGGCGCGCACCAGAACGGCGCAGTCGTCATGCTTGCCGCCGCCACGCACCCAGCTTTCGATATCGTCGGCGATCAGGCGGCTTTCCGCCTCGCCATCCCACAGGCCGCGCACCTTGACCTTTTCCGCGTCAACGCTGTCGGACGGGCTGTCATCGCCCACGAAGAGCGTCTTGCCCAGACGCCCGCGATTGTGGCTGATCACGCTGGAGGCAGCCGCAAGGATGTGCCGGGTCGAGCGATAGTTGCGTTCCAGCCGGATCACCTTCGCGCCCGCGAAATCCTTCTCGAAACGCAGGATATTGTCCACTTCCGCGCCGCGCCAGCCATAGATTGACTGGTCGTCATCGCCCACGCAGCAGATATTGTGGCTGCCCTGCGCCAGCATGCGCAGCCACAGGTATTGGGCGACGTTGGTATCCTGGTACTCGTCCACGAGGATGTATTTGAAGCGGGCGTGATAATCCTTCAGGACATCCGGGTTGTCGCGGAACAGGGTGATATTGTGCACCAGCAGATCGCCGAAATCGCAGGCGTTCAGCACCTTCAGCCGGTTCTGGTAGATCTCGTAACATTTGATGCCCTTGCCATCGGCAAAGAGGTGGGCGTCTTCCGATGGCACGCGGTCTGGTGTCAGCGCGCGGTTCTTCCAGCCATCGATCAGGCTGGCGAGGAAGCGCGGTGTCCAGCGCTTGGGGTCAATGTTTTCGGCCTGGATGACCTGCTTGCAGAGGCGCACCTGATCGTCGGTATCGAGGATGGTGAAGCTGGATTTCAGGCCCACGAGCTCGGCATGGGCCCGCAATATCTGCGCGCTGATCGCGTGGAACGTGCCAAGCCAGCGCAGGCCCTCGCCGTCCGGGCCGATCAGCTTCAGCGCGCGCTCACGCATTTCGCGTGCGGCCTTGTTGGTGAAGGTGACGGTCAGCGTCTGGCTCGGCCAGGCCTTTTTCGTGGCGATGATATGGGCAAGGCGCGTGGTCAGCACGCGCGTCTTGCCGGTGCCGGCACCGGCGAGGACCAGCAGCGGGCCATCGGTGTGCAGCACGGCTTCGCGCTGTTCCGGGTTGAGGCCTGCAAGATAGGCCGCTTCGCCCGCCGCTTCTGGCGGACGCGCGGCAGCCATCTGGCTGATAGAGAGGCGATTCGGATTGGAACTCATCGGGAACGTATAGCAGGGATTGAGACATGTGTTAGTCTGCGTCGGCACTTTGGAGGGACGAACCGATGGCAAAGACCGCAGACGAAATGATGGCAAGCATGAAGGCCGGTCTCAAGGCAAAGACCGGCAAGTCGCTGGAAGACTGGGTGAAAATTGTCCAGGCAAGCGGTCTCGGGACGCATGGCGAGCAGATGAAACTCCTCAAGACGGATCATGGTGTCGGCCATGGGCACGCCAACATGATCTGCCAGACGGCCAAGGGCCGGTTCGATGAAGATCCCAATGACATGCTGGCTGGCCAGTACACGGGCAAGGAGGGCCTGCGCCCCGTCTATGATGCGCTGGAAGCGTTCGCGCGCACTCTGGGCAAGGACGTTGAAATCTCGCCCAAGAAGACCAGTGTCGTTTTCCGCCGATCGAAGAATTTCGCGGTCGTCACCCCGGCCACGAAGTCACGCATCGATCTTGGCCTCAACCTGAAGGGCATGACCGGCACGGGCCGCCTTCTGGAAGAAAAACCAGGCTCCATGTGCACCCACAAGGTGCGGCTGGAATCGATGGCCGATATCGATGCCGAACTGAAATCCTGGCTGAAGGATGCCTATGGCCGCGCCTAGCGCCCGGCGGGCTTGCGGAAGGCAATCGTTACCTGGCCAATCTCGATGCCATAGCGCGTGACATAGGCCCGGTTGATCAGGACATCGTCGTCCATCAGGTACATCCAGTCGTCAAAGCCGACATTCCAGATCGAGTCGCCGACCTTGAGATCGACCTTGTATTTCCAGTTGAACGCATTGCCCGACACCTGCCCCTCGGCAAGGCCCGGAACGTCACCGGCTGTGCCGCGATAGGCGCCGCCGCCCAGCACGTCGATCTCCCAGATGCGGGTGTCGCGCTCGCCATCATCATACTTGAATTTTTCCGTCAGGGTCAGCCGGTCGCCATCCAGCGTTCCGGTAATGTCGACCTTGAACTGGCGGCGCACCTTGCCGAAACGGTCTTCAAACACGCCATAGGCGGCGGTTTCTCCCAGGAAGTAGTCTTCCAGAACGAGCTGGCGGGGGCTGTCGGCAAACTGGCTGACCTGCTGGCTGGCACAGGCCGTGGTGACCGACGAGGCCACCAGCAGGGCGGACGCAAGGGCTTTTGAAATGTGCATTCCGAACCTTTCAGGTTGCAGGAGCATGTCTCCTGGCACCTTCTACGCAATCGCGCCGGTATCGGATGAAAATACCCTGCCCGGATGCAGCGGGATGACACTGCGCCCGGGCGGGGATTAGCTGGCGCAGGTCCTAGTAGAGCACCGCGAGGGATTTCGCGTCATAGTCTTTCAGCTCGCCGCTGCGGCCTTCGCGCACCTTGGTGGCCCAGTCCGGATCCTGCAGCAGGGCGCGGCCCACTGCGACCATGTCGAACTCGCCCTTGTCGAGGCGGGCTTCCAGGTCATCCAGCTTGCGCACCGTGGCCCCTTCGCCGCGGAAGGCATTCTGGAAGTCGCCGGTCAGGCCGACTGAACCGACTGTGATGCTTGGCAGGCCTGTCAGCTTTTTCGCCCAGGCGGCCGTGTTAAGGCCGTTTTCACCGTCAACGTCCGGGAATTCCGGTTCCCAGTAACGGCGCTGCGAGGCGTGCAGCACATCGACGCCTGCATCCACGAAGACTTTCAGGAAGGCCTCGAACTCGGCCGGTGTCTGCGCGAGACGGGCGGTATAGTCCTGTTGCTTCCACTGCGAAAAGCGCAGGATGATCGCGGTGTCGGGCCCGACCTGCTTGCGGGTTTCCCTGATAATGTCGGCCGCGAAAGTTGCGCGCTCCGGCAGGCTGCCGCCGAAACGGTCTTCGCGCTTGTTCATCACGTCCCAGAAGAATTCGTCGATCAGGTAGCCGTGGGCGCCGTGGATCTCGATCGCGTCAAAGCCGAGACGGACTGCTTCACCGGCCGCATTGGCATAGGCCATGACCATGTCATCGACTTCCGCGCTCGATGGCGGGTCGAAAACCTGCTTGCCGGAATGGGTGATGCCCGACGGGCTGTCAGTCGGCGCGTCGGGGTTGGGGCCGGTGCCCGGCTTGCGCATCATGCCCTGATGCCAGAGTTGCGGCGCGATCAGGCCGTTCACGCCGTGCACTTTCTCGACAACGCGCTTCCAGCCGGCCAGCGAATCGGGACGGTAGAAATTTGGCACGTTCGGGTCGTTCGACGAGCCGCCCCGTTCCACGGTTGTGCCTTCGGTAACGATCAGGCCCACATCTGCTGCGGCACGGCGCGCATAATAATCGGCCACATCCTCGCCCGGCACGCCGCCCGGTGATTTGCTGCGGGTCATCGGAGCCATGACGATCCGGTTGGGGATGTTCATGGACTTGATCTTGATTGGCGTGAAAAGCGGGCTGGTCATTCTTGAAGGCTCCATTCAAACAGCGTCAGAAGTGGCGACGCCCCCTGCCCGCGTCAACCATTGACGCTGGGGTGGGTTCAAGGCACCGGTTCATGAGGGGTTCAGCGCTGTTCACCAGAGTGAAGCCGAGAAGATCGAATACGGGGACAGTTCAATGCGATTTTTCTTCTTCCTGGCCGCAACGGCCCTGCTCGCCGCCTGCCAGACACCCGGCTATGATTATGAAGCCCGGATCGCGCCGAACTTCCCTCAGGCCGCTGATTACCGCGCCCCAGAAGTCGGAAGGTTCCGGGGCCCTGCGGGCGATGTTGCCGAAGGCGAGCTGGAAGCGATGATCGCCGATATCCGCCTCGACGGCATGTCCTGGTTCATGCCAACGCAAGGGCGACCCGACAGCCTCTATGAAGGCCGCGTGGATATCGAGGCATGGGATGAGGAAGTCCGCTACGAGCGCGAACGCCGCTGCGTGAAACATGATGGCCTGTTCGACTGCAAGCGGCACGCCATGGTGGAAACCGAATGCACCACCGGGTCGGTCGCCGTGGCCGTGACGGCAACGCTGGTCGATCTTGCCGACAATCGCACCGTGTTCACCGCCGCCCAGCCGGGCGGATCGGCCCGGGAAACCTGCATCGACATTGCAGAATATCCAGATGATGGCCGCCCTGAAGGTGTCTATCGCGATCCGCGCCAGTCAAACTATAATCCATACAACGCACCGATCGGCATGGTGGAGGACGCCGTGGTCGAGGCGGTGCGGCGCTTCCGCTATGATATCGCACCCTACAACAAGACACTGCGCGCCGAGATCATGACCGAAGGGCTGATCCCGGAAGAGCAGAATGACACCCGGTTTGGCCTGGCGGTCGATGCCACCAAGGGGGGCAATTTCCTGGGTGCCTGCGCGCAGTGGGATGAACTGGCCCGCGCCTATCCCCGGGCGCCCGCCGTGCTGCACAATCAGGGCGCCTGCGCCGAGGCGCGGGGCGACATGGAAACCGCGCAGCTGCGCTATGCGCGCGCGGCCGAGCTGGCGAGCGGCATTCCCCTGCTGAAGGACAAGAAGGCGCGGCTGATTTTCGAGGCGCTGGAGCGCGTGTCAGGCCGGCGTTACGATGACATGCTGCTGGATGGCACCTTGCCCAGATCCGGCAGCTGAGGCACTAGCCGCCAAACATGGTGGCCAGTGTCACGCCGGTTTCGCCGGCTTCAGCCGCGATGCCCCAGGCGATTCCGCCTGAAAAGGCGATTGTGCAAACGACAAACTTGATCAGGACATTCTTCATCTGACGGTTTCTCCCGGTTTGGAACACTCTGCTGTGTCAGGGTGCAATCCGGGGGCCGTCCTGAAAGCTTGTGTTAACCCTGTTCGTCCGGCTCCCTGTCAAGGCGATGCCCGTCCGACAGCCTGGCCAGTTGCTCGGCGCGCATCTTCTCCGCTGTGCGTTCGGCCTTGGTGCGGCCGAACTTTGCGCGGTTCTCTTCGGCCGCCTGCGCCTTGGCGTCACGCGCACGGGCCTTGCGGGCCTTGTTGAGGTTTATCGGGGTCGTCATGGCGCGAAGACTACTCAGCCAGAGGCGGCCAGTCGAGCGTCAAGGCGGGCTTTTACCTCCGGCCACTCGCTGTCGAGAATGGAAAAGAAGGCGGTGTCGCGAATGAATCCATCCTGCAGGATGCGGTGATGGCGCAGCACGCCTTCCTGCCTGGCACCCAGTTTCAGCACAGCGGCCTGCGAGCGCTTGTTCCGGTCATCCACCTGGAACTGGACACGAACCGCGCCCTGGCCAAAGGCGTGAGCCAGGAGCAGGCGCTTGGCCGCCGGATTGACCGCCGTACCGACGGCCTGCGGCGCGTAGACCGTCATGCCGATCTCGACGCTGCGATTGACTGCGCTTGGATCAAGATAGCTGGTGATGCCGAGAAAGCCTCTGCCATCCGGCGGGAGCACCGCAAACGCGAGCATCGTCCCCGCCGCCGAGCGCCCCGCAATCGTGTCGAGCCAGCGGCCAATCCAGTCACCGGGGCCGCGATGGGACCAGAGCAGGAACAGGTCCGGTGCGCCTTCGGCCATGGCCCGCAGGTCAGCCCCGTGACGGGAGACCTCGAACGGCTCAAGCCGGACATGTTCGTCCGCCAGCGTGACCGTCGACAGGTTCATTCCTTGTGATTGTCCCGCCATTGTTCCATCGCCAGAGAGATCGCGAAGGTCTCACGGTATTTCGGGCTGGAGGCCGGGCGCGGCGCGCGCGCCGCCGTCATCGCCATGATCTCGGCCAGCTTGTTGTGGGCGGCACCCGACTGGCCTGCACCGATATAGGCGTGCAGCTCGACCAGTGCCGACGACAGCGGATCATGCGCGCGGATGACGAAATAGGGCTCATCGTCCGCGAGCTTGCCGATCACGTCAAACTGGGACGGGTTGTCCTTTGAACCGACGGGGGATTTGGCCATGTGTATCTGCCTTTCTGGGCGGAAGTGATTCTCTTGTTCGAGGATACGACGCCGTGCAGACGCTGTCAGTCCGTAGAAACATTTTGCTCAGACGCAATTATACTCGCTTGAGGTCCCGCAGGATCACGCCACGGTGGTTATGGCTGACGATGCCCTCGACGCTTTGGCCGACCTCGAACTTTATGGCTGTGTCAGTTCCGATGTTCTCGGCCTGCGCGAATACTGAGGTGTAGTTTTCCGAGCCATCCACGATTTCGACAAAGCACTTGACCCGGCTCCACAGTTGGCGGACGAGGCCGCGACACGTTTTGCCCCGCAGGCAAACGAGGTAGGCTGGCGGGTGCTTGTGCGCCTTTGACCCCTTTATGCTTGAGATGAAGAACACCTCGTCCCCAAGTTCGGGCAGCTCGGTATTGCAGACATTGGAATAGGAAAAATAGTATTCGGGCCCGATCTGGCTCATGTTGCCGGATCCCGGCAGCACGATGCGCTCAGCAATGAATCCAAAGCCGCCCGCTCCGCCATTCTTCACGATGCCCATCCGCCAGGGTCTGTCGCCCATCTCGTCGTCGATCGATTTCGACAGTACAAACCGCATATTGACCCGGCTTCGCAGGAACGGCCCGAACTGATCGCCGGACGGTCGGCCCGTCTCCTTCTCAACGAGCCGGTCATTGCGGTCTGCCAGCGCGGCGGGTTCGCTGTTTTCGATTTCGACCAGTTCGGTCTCGGTCGTTTCAAGCGACGCGCGTCGGCTCAGCCCCTTCTTCTGGAGCACATCAATCCGGTCCCGTCGCGTCCGGATCCACTGATCGTAATTGACGAACACATTCGACCAGACCCACTTGTTCAGGAGCACAGCCATGGCGATAGCGCCGGTCGCGAACGCGACCCACGTGAAATAGTCGAGCAGCGGCGTACCGAGCAGGCGATCATCGTTGAAGGAGTCAATCTCGCGCAAGTAGGCCATCATTGCGGACACAAGCGTGAAAAAGGAAAAGATCACACTCTGCCTGTCCATCAGGGTGGCATGAAGATTTGGCGTGTTGAAAACACGCTCCTTGTCCTTGATCTGCCGCGTCAGCTGGCCAATCTGCTTTACGCGGTTGCGTTCCCGAAATCCCGCCAGACCCCACCGCGACAATAGTATTCCCGAGAAAATACCGACGATGATCGCGAGCACATTCAGAATGAACGCACTGTTGTCCTGAACAAGACGCGCCGCCGTACCAGCGTACGATTCGATCTGCTCCAACGCCATGCCCCCCAAAGTCGCCTACCCTACCTTAGTGGGAATTTTTTCGATCTCTATCTATTTTTCGCTGGCAGGAGACTGACCCAGGTTTCCCTAGCTCGCCGAGACGATACCGCCGTCGCACGGAATGGTGTGGCCGGTGATATAGGCGGACGCCTTCGATGAAAGGAAGATCGCAAGGCCCGCAATATCGCTCGGTGCACCGACACGGCCCGACGGGTTGCGGTCGCCAATGGATTGCCAGTCGACGCCTTCGGTCTTGCCTTCAAAACCGACGCCGGTCGACAGCATCCAGGTCGGGAATGGCCCCGGCGCGATGCCATTGACCAGGATATGCTCGCCGGCAAGATGCGCACCCATGAACTGTGTGAGATGGATCACGGCGGCCTTTGACGTGCCATAGGCAAAACCGCTCATCGGGCTTGTGTGCATGCCGTCAATCGACGCGATGTTGATGACCCGGGCCGGTTCATCGGCGCTGGCTGACTTGCGCAGCAGCGGCATCAGTTTCTGCGTCAGGAAGAAGATGCCCTTGACGTTGACGTCCATCACCTTGTCCCAGCCCGCTTCGGGGAAGTCTTCCAGCGTCGCGCCCCACGCCACGCCGGCATTGTTGATGAGCACATCGACCTTGTCCTCGCGTCTGGCGATCTCGCCAGCGAGATGGTTGATGCCGTCCATGTTGCCCACATCGGACGGGATGGCATAGATTTCGCCGCCATACTGGTCCTGCAGCCGCGCGACCGTCTCCTCGCAGGCCTTCGCCTTGCGCGACGAGATGATGACTTTCGCGCCATTCGCCAGATAGCCGGCGGCGAGCATCTCGCCAATACCACGCGACCCGCCGGTGATAACCACAGTCTTGCCCGCGACTGAAAAAAGATTGCTGAAATCCATGCTCATCCTGATCTTCCTCTCATTTCCTCAAAGTCTTTGACCGACAGGCGCGTACAAGACAAGAGCAGCGGCGCGGGTCTGGATTGGGAGACTGCGTCATGCGCCGTATCACTGCGCTTCAGTATCCACAGATCAGGCGGTCGAGAGCATCCTTGATAATCTGGGCGCTGTCTTCTGCCGTCCCCGCGTACCGATCCAGCAGCAAGGGCGAAACGGAGGTGGTCTGTTCAAGCTTCACGATAACCGATCCCTGCCCAATCCGGATTTCGGGATTGATGACGGGATATTGCAACGCCGACCCCGCAGGATACAACGGCGCGACCAGGACCGATGGCAGGTCCAGATAGAGTGCTCCCTGAAGAAGGACAACGGCCACAGCGCCGCCGGGATCGTCGACGTCAAATACGTCAAACTGCTTCATCGGGGGCGGAACACGCCGTGACGTTGTCCAAATGTGCCATACTTTTCAATGTGCGCACGGTTGGCTTCGATGACATCGCGGTTCTCTTCGTACCATGCCTTTTTGGACGCTTCGCGAAGGGCGACGATTCCACCTTCTGCGACCAAGGCCTCGACTTCGAGTCCCTGTGCGCGGGCCTGTTCAAGGAGTGCCGGTGGCACGGGAATGCTCACTGCGGTGTTTCCTTCGAAAGAAACCGCATCTTCAGCCATGCTCTTTGTGCGCTTGGACACGCCGGTTTCGAGGCCGAGCAGTTCTGCTGCGGTCACTTCGCCGCTTGTGGCCGCTTCGATCCGCTTGGCAGCATCCGGGCTCGGTCGCCGCGCACCGCTTTCAATCTGCGAAATATATGGTCCAGCAAGGCCCGCAGCCTCGCCGAGCTCACTTTGGCTAATACCTCGAGATTTACGCCAATCACTTAGTTGCATTTTGCTAAGCTAGCAAATTGCTTTACGCCTTTCAATCACCCCGGAGAGATCATCTTGCTCGGGTCGACGATATGATCGAAATCCTCGCCCGGGATACCGTCCTTGATGGCTTCCTCGCGCAGCGTGGTGCCGTTCTTGTGGGCAGTCTTGGCGATCTTGGCGGCGCGGTCATAGCCGTATTTTTCCTTCAGCGGCGTCACCAGCATCAGCGAATTGTCGAGCCCCCGCTTGATATTGTCGAGGCGCGGTTCGATGCCGACCACGCAGTTGTCGGTAAAGCTCACGGCAGCGTCCGCGAGCAGGCGCGTCGACTGGAGGAAATTGTAGGCCATCATCGGGTTGAACACGTTGAGTTCGAAATGGCCCTGGCTTCCCGCAAAACCGATGGCGGCATTGTTGCCATGGATATGCGCGCAAACCTGTGTCAGCGCCTCGCACTGTGTCGGGTTCACCTTGCCGGGCATGATGGACGAACCAGGCTCATTCTCCGGCAGGGCCAGCTCGCCAAGGCCGGAACGCGGGCCCGAGCCGAGGAAGCGGATATCATTGGCGATCTTGAAACAGCTCATCGCCACCGTGTTGATCGCGCCATGCGTGAACACCATGGCGTCATGTGCAGCAAGGGCCTCGAACTTGTTCGGCGCCGAGGTGAATTTCAGCCCCGTGATCGCAGCGATCCTGTCCGCCACGGCTTCGGCGAAACCGACCGGCGAGGCGAGACCAGTGCCAACGGCCGTGCCGCCCTGCGCGAGTTGCATCAGCATGGGCAGCGTCATCTCGATGCGCGCGATGCCATTGGCGACCTGCTGCGCGTAGCCGGAGAATTCCTGGCCAAGCGTGACGGGCGTTGCGTCCTGCGTGTGGGTGCGGCCGATCTTGATGATGTCAGCCCAGGCCTTGGCCTTGACATCAAGCGCAGCATGGAGATGCTTCAGCGCGGGGATGAGGCGATGGCTGACCTCTTCGGCGCAGGCAATGTGCATGGCGGTCGGGAACGTATCGTTCGAGGACTGGCTCATGTTCACATGATCGTTCGGGTGGACCGGTTTCTTCGAGCCCATTTCACCACCAAGGATTTCGATGGCGCGGTTCGAGATGACCTCGTTCGCGTTCATGTTCGACTGCGTGCCCGATCCGGTCTGCCAGACGACCAGCGGGAAGTGATCGTTGAGCTTGCCCGCAATCACTTCATCAGCGGCCTGGATGATCACCTTGCCGAGACCCGGATCCATCTTGCCAAGCGCCATATTGGCCTCGGCGGCGGCTTTCTTGACAATGCCGAGCGCACGAATGATCGGATCCGGCTGTTTCTCCCAACCGATCTTGAAGTTTCCGAGGCTGCGCTCGGCCTGCGCGCCCCAATAGCGGTCGGTTGCGACCTCAACAGGGCCCATCGTGTCGGATTCGGTGCGGGTGGTCATCGGGTCTCGTCCTCGTACTGGGCTTGATGGCATCGGTTTATCCAACTAGGCGCGCAAGACAAGGCATGGTCGTGGGGACGACCTTAATCGCCGCAGGCTTCGCCCTGGTAACCATGGTCACATGCCTTGGAGAAAAAGTGCGGGGCCAGCGTCGGGTCAGCCTCCGTGAACTCGACCGAAAACAATTTTCCCAACGTGAAGCAGGCATTTGCCTTGAGGCGCTCATCTCCGCTCGCCTCAGAGGTACATACGCGCTCCAGCGCCACAGCGCCTTCGTAGGCATCCCGGGGGCCGCCGTCCTCAGTCAGCAGGATCGCTCCCAGCCGATAACAGGACAGGGTGTTCATGATGAACCCGGAACATCCGCTCTGATAAATTTGGCGGGCGCGGGCAGCATCCTTCCCGCCGCCGATTCCCTTTTCCAGATATTGGCCGAAATTGGCACATCCATTGTGGTATCCACCAAGACACGCCTGATCAAAATAGCGCCGGGCGGCAACCTCATCCTTGCCTCCCTCTTCGCTTTTAACCACGACGCCCGCAAGGTTGCAGCCCCTCGCGTAGCCGTCTGCGCAGCCTTTCTGGTACAGCATCAACGCCTGCGAAATATCCTTGGGGCCACCCTTGCCTAGTTCCATGAGCTCTCCTGCCTCCACACAGGACGCCGCCTGTCCCCGGTCACAACCACTCAGGTAAAAGGTCCGGGCGCGCGCCACGTCGATTGGCCCGCCTTCCCCCTTGAGCATCATGTCGCCCGCCCAGTTGCATCCGACACTGTTGCCCAGCGAACAGGCTGTTTCGAAATAGGCACGGCCGCGGGACTGGTTCCTGGCTACACCCTCACCGTCTGCGAGCATGCGGGCCGCGCCCATGCAGCCAGGTGAATGCCCGCCTGAACAGGACTTTTCATAATGGCTGAACGCCGTTTCGAATTGCTTCTGTCTCTCTGAATCCATCGCCAGAGAGTAATAGTCTTCGGCCGATTGAGCAGACATGTCCAAGGGCCACGCGCATACTGCAAGCAATGCCGCGATAAAGGATCGTCCCAATAAAAAGCGCATTGCCCAAGCCTTCCAGTCACATGGTACGTGTCAAAAATCAGGAAAATTCCATGCCTGTAAAGAGCGGCGCTCAATAAGTCTTCACGACAGAATGACTGCGCCGAAGACGGTTCCGGGTTCTCGAATTTCGCTGGATTGTTGCCGGGCGCAGTTTAGCCTGCATCCAGAGCGGCAAGGTTGCGATATGAATGGGCGAACGTCTTGAAATCCACAGGAAGCGCTACAGCGACGGCGTGATGCTGTTCGGGCTCGGCCTGGCCATGGCCGTGGGCATTGTCGTGATGGTCCGCGTGCCTTCCGCCACGTTCGGCAGCCTGTTGGTTGGCGCGCAGGATCCTGAAGGGGCCGGCCTTGTCGGCGGCCTGTTGAAAACACTGCTCGCGATGGGACTGGTCGGGCTGCTCCTGCTGGCATACTGGCGCCTGCGAAGCATCCTCTCGGCGATCCCGGAAATGGTGATCGACACACAAGGCATCCACCTGCGCATCGGCGGCCAGGAGCGCATGCTGGCCTGGACGGATATCATCGGCCTGCGCTTGGACACGGCGCGGGGCCGCCGCTCGCTTCATGTCATCCCCGCCCCCGAAATCATCCACGGTCAGGGCGCGGACGCGCTGGAAGGCCAGATGGAAATCACCATCACCAGGGGCACGATCAGCGCCCGCTTCCAGCACGTCGTGGAGGTCATCAAGCGTGTCGCCCCCTCCCATCTCTCCGCGCAAATATGATCATTGGCCCGGAAATGTCTGGCAATACGGCGAGGGCGGCATAAAATGCCCGCCATGATTGACAAGCTGTCCGACCCAGCCGTCCTCTTCGCGCTCGTGCTCGCATTCGTCCTCGGCTTCATGGTACGGGGCAGTGGACGAAGTGCCCTGTCGCCTACGCCTATGACGAAGGAAGATGTGGCCGAAGCCGTAGGCCGTGTTACCATTTCGCGCTGGATCGAAATTGACGCCGAAATTGACGCCAGGCGCAAGATCGCCGCCATCAAGCTGCTCCGCCAGGCCACAGGCCTTGGCCTCAAGGACTCCAAGGAAGCCATCGAGGCCCGCATGGCGTCACGCGGGATGACCCGGCATTGATCGACGACTGGGTCCAGTCAGGCAAGGTGCGCGCGCGTATCACCGATAAGGGCGCGCTGGAAGTGCGCTGTCACGGCCTCACCACACAGGCCAAATACTACAAAGGCCTGCTCAAGGAATTCTTTCGCAAGGACTTCCCGCCCCTGCGGCCGGGCTTTGGCGATTACAGCGTACATATCGTCATGGAATATACCGGCGAGGCGCCGTGGATGGACCTCGACAATCTGGCGAAGGCCCTGCTCGACAGTCTCACCGGGAACGTGTTCGAGGACGACCATCAGGTTGCCCGCCTTCTGGTCGAGCGCCGCGTCGGCGAGCGTGAAGGCATCTGGCTCAGCGCCGAAGCGATGGAATGACCTGAAGTCACACCGCCACATCCAGCTGCTCGATCCCCCTGAAAAACGGCAGCGCCCGCCAGACAATCTCCTGCTCCACCAGACGCATGTCCGGATAGCGCTCGAACAGTTTCTGGTAGACACGCCGCGCTTCGATGCGCGCCAGCGGCGCCCCGATGCAGATGTGGGGGCCCCCACCGAAAGCGACATGGCTCGCCCGCTTGACGGTGATGTCGAACCGGTCGGCAGCATCAAACGTGCCTTCATCACGATTGGCCGAGGCGAGCGAGCAGAACACGGCCTGGTGCGCCTTCATCGGGCAACCGGCGACGGACTGGTCTTCGGCGAGAATGCGCGAGGTGGCCGAGACTGGCGCCTCATAGCGCAGCACTTCTTCCACGGCCTGCGCGCCAAGGCCCGGATTGTCCTTCAGCGCCGCCAGCTGGTCAGGATGCGTCAGGAACAGCCAGACGCCATTGCCGATCAGGTCCGTCGTGGTCAGGTTGCCGCCAACCAGCAGGGCCTGCAGGTTCAGTATCAGCTCATCATCCGTGATATCCGCTTCGCCGCTCGCCTGCAGCGTCACCATATCGGAGATCAGGTCATCGCGCGGCTGTATCCGCCGCGCACTCATCAGCTCGGTGAAATACGCATCCAGCGCCTGCGCCCCGCTGGCCAGCCGCGCTGTCTCTTCCTCGGTCCGCACAGGATTGAGGCCGAGGATCACATCTTCGGACCATTGCCGGAAATCGGCCAGCATGCGCTCGTCCACGCCCAGGATGCGCGCAATCACCAGCACCGGGATCGGCACGGCCACCGCCTCCATCAGGTCAAAACTGCCCGTGTCCGGCGCCGCTGCAATCGTGCCATCAATGATCGCCTCGATGTCGGGCTTCATCCTGTTGATCCGGGCGTAGAATGCCTTGGCCAAGGGCTGGCGGATGCGGGCATGATCGGGCTCGTCCAGGAACAGAATGCTTGTACGGGAGTGGTCATTCTCGTCATCGACGAGTCGGCGCGGCAATGAACCCTCCTCTGCCTTGCTGGGCAGGCGCACATGGCCGCGGTCATTCACCAGGCCGCGCACGTCATCATAGCGCGTCAACAGCCATGTCTTTGCCATTTCGTCCCGCATGACCGGACAGGCGCCGCGCAAGGCCTTCAGCGGCGTGTGCGGATCATTGCGCGCCTCGGGCACGAAGGCCGATATCTCGATAATGCTTTGGGGCACTTTGATCGTGCTGGTTTCATTTGCCATTGCCTGCCTCCCGCAGTGCCTGTTTTGAGGGAGGATAGCACGATTGTGAAATGCGGGAGCCATTTCCGCTGCGTCAGCGCGCGGTCATTTTCCATCGAGTCGCTTGAACGGCATCGGTATCGCGGTCGCCGTCGCCTTGGCGACCAGTGCGCCGTCCGGGCCGAAACACTCGGCTTCCATGAAGGCGGCGGACTTGCCCAGTTTCAGGATGCGCGCCTCGACACTTGCCGGGCCGGGCATCAGGCGGCGCAGGAAGCTGGTCTTCATTTCAAGCGTCGGCGCCGTCATGGTCACGTTCGACGCAATGATGACGCATGTGCTCATCGCCTCGTCCAGCATGGCCGAAATGAACCCGCCCTGCACGGCGCCCGTGGGATTGGAAAACATCTCCGGCACGTCGAAATCCATGCGGATGCGCATGGCATCCTGCTCGACTTCGGCCAGCGTCATGCCCAGCGTATCGGAACAGGGGGGACGCTTCTTCGAATTCTTGAAGCGGGCCAGCATGTCCGCATCGCTGAGCCGGGGCTTGTCTGTATCTGCCAATATTCCGGCGACCCTATTTGCGGCGGAATGCGTCGAGATTCACGACCGTGCCAGCTTCGACGGGCGCCACGTTCTGCTGCGCTGGTTCAAACGCGGTGGCAGGGGCGATCACCGCCTGATCCTTGTTCGTGTTCTCGAAGGTCAGGCCGAAATTCACCGATGGATCGACGAAGCGCGTGATCGCGGCATAGGGCACGAACAGGTGCTGCGGCACGCCCGAGAATTTCAGGATGATCTCGAAATGGCCATCGCCAACTTCAAGGTCCCAGAACTGGTGCTGCACGACGATGGTCATGTCTTCGGGAAAGCGTTCGGTCAGGTAATCGGCAACTTTGACACCCGGCGCCTTCGTGCGGAACGTGATGTAGAAATGGTGTTCGCCCGGCAGGCCGCCATTTGCGAGCGCGCGCTTCAATGCTTCGCGAACGACGCCGCGCATGGCCGCCTGGGTGAGCGCATCATATCCGATATAATCCGTCATGTTCGCCCTACTGACCCTCGATCCTGATGTTGTTTATTTTTCGTACACTATGCCCGGTCCCATTCCCCCGCAACGGGCTTCGCACGGCAGGCGAGGAAAAAAACAGCACTCGCGCAGTCGCCCCGGCGGGGAGCGGAATCCCTGAACGCGTAATGCTGCCAACAGCAAGGGGCGCGGCGCATCAAAAAACACGCCGCGCCGCCCTGCAGTCTCAGTAATTGCCCGGCGGGTCGCTGGCCGGAAAGGATTCGTCGCTCTCCTCATCAACCTCGTCCCATTTCTTCGGCGGGTTTTCCATGTTCTCCGGACCTGAAGGGCGGATGTCCCGCATATCTTCATTCACGTCCTTGTCGTCTTGTTTTTTTTCGGGTGGCTTGCCTGACATGATGCGTCTCCATTCATGGTTAAGTCCAAATCAACGCGCCGTGGCGGTCAAGGTTGCAACGGAACGCGCTGCCCTTTCGCCTCTGGCCAAGGCCGGTAGCGGCGCATAGGCTTGCAGCCCAGAACAAAAACCCGGAGGGGAGCACGATCCATGAAGATGCCGCAGCACGGGCGCGCCTGGGACGAGGTCAGGGCTGACATGATCGCACGCGGCGGCGGCGACGCCGCATGGCGCGATGGCCGCACGGCCGTCTATGTCTTCAATGCCGGCGAGGATATCTCGCGCATCCAGCACGAAGCCTATGGGCTCTACATGGCCGAGAACGGCCTCGGCCCCCTCGCCTTCCCCAGCCTGGCGCAGATGGAGAAAGACGTCATCGCGATGGGGCTGGACCTGCTCCACGGCCCGGACGGCGCCACCGGCACGATGACGTCCGGCGGCACCGATTCGATCACCATGGCGATCAAGACGGCGCGTGATTTTGCCCGCGCCCATGGCCGCCCGCGCGACGGCACGAACATCGTGCTGCCCCAGTCGGCGCATCTCGCCTTCGACAAGGCGGCCCATCTGATGGATATCGAGGTGCGCCGGGTGGCGCTGAAGACAGACGGCTCCTATGAGGCCGACCCGGCCGCGATGGGCGAAGCTGTCGATGCCGCCACGATCATGATGGTCGGTTCCGCGCCGAACTTCCCGCACGGCATCATCGACCCGATTGAGGCGCTGGGCGAGGTCGCCGCCAGGAAGAATGTGTGGCTGCATGTCGATGCCTGCGTCGGCGGCTATTTCGCGCCCTTCGCCCGCATGAACGGTGTGCCCGTGCCGCCCTTCGATTTCGAAGTGCCCCAGGTCCACTCGATGAGCGCCGACCTGCACAAGTACGGCTATTGCGCCAAGGGCGCATCGACCGTGCTCTTCCGCTCCGAAGACCTCTACCAGTACATGCCCTTCGACATGGCGGGCTGGTCAGGCGCGCCGATGAAGACACCCACGCTCGCAGGCACACGCCCCGGCGGCGCCATCTCTGCCGCCTGGGCGGTGATGAACACGCTGGGCGTTGACGGCTACCGCGAGAAACAGGGCCTTGTCTGCGAGACACGCCAGCGGATCGAGGAGGGGGTGAAGCGGCTAGGCTTCGACGTGCTCGGCAACCCGATGCTCGGCCTCGTCGCATTCCGGCATCCGGATCACCACGCCTTTGCCCTCTATGGCGAGATGTACAGGCGCGGCTGGTTCACGTCCGTCACCAAGGAGCCGCCAAGCCTTCACCTGATGCTGTCGCCCAAGCATGCGGAAGTCGTGGACGCCTATCTGGCTGATCTCGAAGCCAGCGTCGCCGCCGTCGCTGGCGGCGTTGACGGGCCCAAAGTCGACGCGCGCTACAGCTGACGCCTGCGGCATGCCTTGTTCCTGACGGCACCTTGATGCAGTCTCCAGCCAGCACCAACCGAACCGGAGACCCTTCATGCGCCTCATCGCGACCAGCCTTGCCGCCCTCGCCCTCACCGCCTGCGTCCATGCGCAGATACCCGGCGACAAGGCCGTGCTCGACAGTATCGATGCGCGCTATGACGAGACGGCCGAAATGGCCCGGCAGATCTGGGACTGGGCGGAAGTCGGCTATCAGGAAGAAAAATCATCCGGCCTGCTGCAATCGAAACTGAACGAGGCCGGGTTTACGGTTGAAGCCGGTGTTGCGGGCATTCCGACCGCCTTTATCGCCAGTTACGGCACGGGCGGCCCGGTCATTGCCATCCTCGCTGAGTTCGATGCCCTGCCTGGCATCAACCAGGATGCCAGCGCCAGCCGCGCCCCGATTGAAGGCAAGCATGCCGGCCATGCCTGCGGGCACAACCTGTTCGGCGCCGGCTCGGTCGGCGCCGCGCTCGCGATCCGTGACTGGCTGGAACAGACCGGTACGCCCGGAACCGTCCGCCTCTATGGCACACCCGCCGAAGAGGGCGGCAGCGGCAAGGTCTACATGGTGCGCGAGGGCCTGTTCGACGATGTCGACATTGCCCTGCACTGGCATGGTGACGACCAGAACTCCGCAGCGGCGCAGACCACGCTCGCCAATCGCTCGGCCAAGTTCCGCTTTCATGGCGTCTCCGCCCATGCCGCCGGCGCACCTGAGCGCGGCCGTTCGGCCCTCGATGGCGTGGAATCGTTCAATTACATGGTCAACATGATGCACGAACACATCCCGCAGGATGCACGCATCCACTATGTCATCACATCGGGCGGCGTTGCGCCCAACGTGGTGCCGGACTTTGCTGAAGTCTTCTATTATGCCCGCCACCCCAGCGCCGAGGGCGTGAAGGAAATCTGGGCGCGCATGGAAGACGCGGCCCGCGGCGCGGCCATGGGCACCGGCACGCGTGTCGAGTGGGAAGTCATCCACGGCAACAATCCGCTGCTGGTCAACGAAACCCTGGCAAGGATGATGGACACCAAGCTGCGCCAGGTCGGCGGCGTGGATTACAATGAAGAAGAAGCCGCCTTCGCCGAGGAAATCTACACGAGCTTTGCCAAGCCCGAGCTGCCGCTCGGCAGCGAGAAGGAGGTGCAGCCCTTCGAAGTCTCCCTTGGCTATGGCTCGACCGATGTCGGTGATGTTTCCTTCGCGGTGCCGACCGTCGGCCTGCGTGCAGCGACATGGGTGCCCGGCACGGCTGCCCACAGCTGGCAGGCTGTTGCCGCCAGCGGCATGTCGATCGGCTACAAGGGCGCCCAGGTTGCCGCCAAGACGCTGACACTCGCCGCCATCGAACTTTACGAGAACCCGGAACTGCGCACAGCCGCCCGCGCAGAATTCGATGCCGCGCGCGGCGAGGACTATGAATACACGTCGCTGCTGGGCGACCGCGACCCGCCGCTCGATTATCGCAAATAGGGGAAGCGTTCTCCCTAAATCAATCCGGGAAGCGCGGCGATCAGGCCAAGGGAAAGGCTCGCAAGCACGATCCCTATGGCTGCAAGCCGGGGTCCGTGCAGGCGGCTCCAGAGCAATGCGCCTGTCAGGCTCATGGTGATCAGGGCGCCAGCCGTGAGGTCGATGAACAGAACCCAGAGGATGCTCAGCCCGCTGCCCTTGTGCAGGTTCTTGATCAGCCCCCATACATTTTCGGCTGTCCTTGTGGCCTTCACCATCGACGCCCCGCGCGCATACTCCACGACCAGGGCACCATTCGGGCCGGTGAAGGCCTGCTTCCAGACTTCGACAGGTGTCACGTCCTGATTCATGAACACCGCGCCTGATTCCCGGCCTGCCTGCGCACCTGCCGGGCCCTGGGCGCGCGGCGGACGGGGGGTCAGGTCTGTGCCAAACCTGGCCTGGGCCCATGTGCCGAGTTCTTCCTGCGAGCCGATCTCGGCCGGATCGACTTCCAGAACGACCGACGAGACTTCTCTGGGGGCGCCCGTGTCGATCTTGGCTGTCGTCCGGTGGTTCAGGAGAAATCCGCTGGTTCCCATCATCAGGAATATCAGCGCTCCCCAAAATCCCGTCCATGCATGGACGCGCTTCAGCCAGCGCAGGGCCTTGGTCCCGCTCATGAATTTCGGCAGGAAGGGCATGAAGGGTTCACGCTTCAGCTTTGGCCTGGACCCGCCGCTCCGCTTCAGATCAAGGGCCGCACGGTCTTGTGTATCAATGTTGTCAGTCAAGCTCGGTGGCTCCTCGTCCGCTCATCGGGTCCGGTCAAACATAAAAGGGCGTGCCGCACGATGCGGCACACTACGTATGCCGGACGGCCCTGTCGGGCATTTGCGTCGCAGGACGAGGAGAATGCCAATAGGCCGGCCCGGCGCGGTTCATCGCGTCGCAGGCCATGTTCAAAATAAGGGAAAAGTGGAGGCTTCTGTTGCCAGGCGCCTCCGGGCCCCGCCTAAGGAGCTGAATCCTTAGGAGTTAATTCGGTATACTACGCACAGACTACGCTGCGAGCAGTTCACCTTCAGCAAAGTTGTCATTTGCAACTATGTTGATGTGAGCTTCTAACGGGGCTCATACGGGCGAAAGTATCGTCTTTAGACGTCCGTCGATCCTATTTCGGCCCCGTCAGAAACAGGCCGGTGAGAGCCTGAGCCTGCTTTTGGTGGAGCCGCCGGGTACCGCCCCCGGGTCCGAACCGCTTATTACACGTACGTTTATCGCCATAGTCCGAAGACAATTTCTATATAGGTGACCTGGCGCCCGGATGAAAGGCCTTTACGCCGTCCGGCGTAAATTCCCCCACGCCATATTGACAGGAATCGCAATTTGAATAACGTGTTATGTATATTGTGGAGCGCGTCATGCCTGACATTCTCAAAGACCTTGGATTCCTTGCCCTGGGCAGCCGCCTGAAACGCCTTGCCGAACGGATGCAGGCCGATGCGGCGCAGATTTTCGAACAGAACTGTTTCATCACCCAGCCCAGCCATTTCCCCCTGCTGGCGGCGCTCGACCGTTACGGCCCATTGACTGTGACCGAAGCCGTCGCGGCCCTGGGTGTCAGCCAGCCGGCCGTAACGCGCAGCCTGGTCGGGCTCGTCGACATGGGGCTGGCAGAGACGACTGTGTCCGATACCGACCGCCGCCAGAAATCCATTTCGCTGACACCGGAAGGCGCTGCGGCGGTTGCCCGCATGAAGCGGGACGTCTGGCCCCATGTCGCCCGCGCCGCCGAAGAACTCGCCGCCGGCCCCGATGCCGGCCTGCTGGACCAGATCGCGCGAATCGAAGCGGCATTCGACGAGAAGTCCCTGTCGCAGCGCGCCACGGACGGCCACGCCATCGTGGAATTTTCAGACGACCTTGCCGGGATGTTCCATGCGATCAACGAAGAATGGATCAGCGAGATGTTCACGCTGGAGGATACCGACCGCGAGATCCTGTCCAATCCGCGCGAACTGATTGTCGACAAGGGCGGCGCGGTCCTGTTCGTCTCAACCGGGGGGCTCGGCATTGTCGGCACCTGCGCCCTGATGCCGATGGGCAACGGACGGTTCGAACTGACCAAGATGGGCGTGCTGAAATCGGCGCGCGGGCGAAAGTCAGGCGAGTTCCTGCTGGCGGCCGCACTGGACCGCGCACGCCAGATGGACATGGAAAGCCTTTACCTGCTCACCAACCGCAAATGCGCAGCGGCGATCCATCTCTATGAAAAGCTCGGCTTCCGGCACGATGCAGGCATCCTGGAGTCCCACGGCAAGCGCTATGACCGCTGCGACGTCGCAATGTCCTATCCGCGGGAACGGCCTATTGCTTGATCCGCAATTCCGAGATTGACCGTGCGATTGACCGGTAGGCCGCTATCAGCTCTTCGCCATTCGATGCGTTGAAGGCATAGGCCGGGCTCGTCGCGCAATATTCGAGGATGGTGCGGCCATCGGCCGTCTTCTGGACGCTTGTGGGCACCTGGAAGCCGACCGTGTAGACCTGTATCTTCGAAGGCGCCGCCTTCATCGTGTCGCACAGGTCCTGCGCCTGCCGGAACGAACTTTTCGCGGCAGACGGGTGATTGGTATTGAAGTCACCATCCGTCATCAGGATCACCGCCTTCATGTTCTGCTTTGTATTGTAGGCAAGCGGTTCGGACGCTTCCGGCCAGACCGACGCCCAGTTGGGTGACAGCATGTACCAGCCCCACGCCAGGCCGATATGGCCCGCCGTCCCGCCATTGGCCGTCAGCGACTGGACGTGCGCCTTCAGGGCCGCCTTGTCATCCGTCAGCGGAACAGGCCCCGAGGCGCGGCACCTCGCATAGGATGCATTATAGGCACCACTCGAAGAATTACCGCCACCGCTTTCGATTTCCCACTGGCCATTGCGCTTGCGCGAATTGCTGTCATTCCAGTTCCAGCGCGGATTGCCTGCACCGATCCAGCGCAGCGAACCGGGCGCGGCATCCGAAGCCGCGTCGCCGCCCGTGCGCTCGTACACGCATGTGTCGATCAGGCCCGCGTCTTCGAACGGCCTGCGCGCGGCATCCCAGTTGCCGGTACAGTATCCGCCCGGGCAATCTTCCTGCTCGTAATAGAAGAACCGCTTGCCCGTGGCCGCATCAATCATGCGCGCATCATTGTGCGTATCATAATTGCTGCGCGCGTCCGCGTTCGAGCCGTCGGCCGATAATTGCACGCTGCGTGTCACGCTGTCGAAATAGGCGCCGGCATTCACCGCATTATTGTAGGTGGTAATGGCCAGGCGCACCTTGCCGTCATTCGGTCCGTCATCTGGCAGCAATTCATCGAAGGCGGCCTCGGCTGCCGATTTCAGCAGGCTGAGCCGGTTATAGCTGTTCATCGATCCGGACACGTCGAACACGAAGGCAACATCGGCATTGCCCACGGCATAGGTCGATGTCGAGGCCGCCCGGAAACTCAGCTTTTCCCAGCCCATGAGGTTTGAAATGAAGGTCGGCTGGTCACACCGTATCGTGCCGCGAATGTCCTTGTTGTCGGTATAGAATGTCACGTTGACCGGCGCGCAGGCAATATCGCCGCCCTGCTCTGCGACAAGCGCGGCCGTATAGCGTTTGACGTCTGCCGCCACGGCCTCTTCGCTTGCGCCGCCCTGGCGTGACAGTGCGCCGGCCAGAACCGCCGAATCAAGCGCAAACTGAACCTTGTTCTTCTGGCGGATGGTGAACTGGAAATCGACTGCCACGCCGCCAAGCGCCAGAACCCCCGGAATGAACAGCGCGCCCATGACGGAGATGTTGCCACCCCGGCCGGTCCGCCACTTCCTGAATGCCTTGCCCATTGCCATCGAACTTAGCCTTGCGTGAAGCGCCCGCGGGCGGGCCTGCCTAGCGGGTGATCCGCAGGTCAGAAATGGATTGTGCGATCTCGCGGTACGCGTCGGTCAGCTCCTCGCCATTGCTGGGTTCGAACGCATGACCGGCATCGGTTGCACAATAGTCCAGAATGGATTTTCCGCCCGGCGTGGTTGCCACATTCGAGGGCACCTGAAAGCCGACCGTGTAGATCTGCACATTGTACGGCTCCTCCTTCATCGCATCGCAGAATTCCATGGCCAGTTCGATCGAGCTGGCTGAAACAGAGGGGTGCGTCTGGTTGAACTCACCATCCGTCATCAGAATGATGGCCTTGGCCGTGTCCGGCTCGTCCCACGCCCAGGGATGCGAAGGCGTCGGCCACAGCGCATTCCAGCTCGGCGAGATCAGGTACCAGCCCCAGGCGATGCCGAGATGGCCAGCCGTGCCGCCGCCCGCATGCAGGTTATCGACATAGGATTTCAAGGTTGCCTTGTTCTCGGTGAGTGGCAGCGGCGAAGAATTTTCACACGAAGTCGGCGTCACATTGAACGCGCCCGAGGAGGAATTGGCCCCGCCATATTCGATCTCGTTGGAGCCGTTGCGCTTGTTGTAATTGCTGGTGCCCCAGTTCCATAGCGGATTGCCGGCGATCATCGCATTGGTCGCGCTGGTTCCGCCAGCTGCATCGGTAAAGGCATTGATGCCAACACGTTCCGACACGCATGTGTTGTCGCCGATGTCGGTTTCAAACCAGCGCCGCTTGGGCGTGATTGTCCAGTTGCTGCTATAGCTGCAGCTGCTGCTGCAGCTGGCCTTCTCATAATAGAAAAACCGCTTGCCGGTCGACTGGTCGATCAGCACGCGGTTATTGTAGGCGTTGTAGCGCGACTGGGCCGAATCGCTTCCGGATGCAGCGTCGGTTCCCAGCGTGATCTTGCGCGTCACATCGTCGAAAAACTCGCCGGCATTGACGTTGGCATTGTACGTCGTCAGTGCGATGCGGACCGTGCCATCCAGTTCCCGGTCATCGGGCAGCAATTCATCAAAGGCAACCTTTGCCGATGCCTTCAGATTGTCGAGCCGGCTGTTGGAGTTCATCGATCCGGATACATCGAAAATGAATGCGACATCGACATTTCCGATGCCATAGGTCGTGCCGGACGTGACGGAGAAGTACAGCTCATCTCGCTGCAGCAGTTGCGTCAGCGTCGTCTTCTGGGAACACCGGATGGCGGCCACGATGTTCTGTGTGCCATCCTCGAAAACGACGGCAGGATCTCCACATGACAGACCCTCGCCCTGCGTCCCGATCAGGGCGTCGACATAGTTCGACACCAGCGTGCTGATTTCCGCCTGGGTCTTGCCCGCCTGCATGGCTTTCGATCCCGCAATGACCGCACTATCGATCACCGCCTGCACCTTGGTTTTCTGCGTAACCACCATCTGCACGTCAATCGCGATCCCTGCGATGCAGAGGATCGGCACAATCGCGATCGCGGCGATGACCGTGAGATTGCCTCGCCTGTCGGCTGCATAGTGACAGACACGAACATGATTCTGGAGCCTGTACATTTTCCCCGCCTCATCCACGGCCTTCCTGGCCGCAACCACGCGTCAGATTGCCTTGAAGTGTTTGTTTCTAAGTTAGAATTGTCAGCGTGTTTCACGCGGTTGCGGCAAGACGCGGTAAACCATGTTTCACGTCCTGCCGCCGGCCGGGTAAGTCCGAAATCCTAGTAGGTGATCCGCAGATCGGAGATGGATTGCGCAATCATGCTGTAGGCGTCCTTCAGCTGCTGGCCGTCTTCGGGGCTGAAGGCATGGTCGGCGCTGGAGGCGCAATATTCCAAAATTTCCTGGCCCTTGGGCGGTGCCTGGAACGCGACTGTATAAATCACGATATGCTCTTCCTTAGCAGCGTCGCACAGCGCCTTCGCCTGGTCGAAGGAATTGCCCTGGCCGCTCGAAAAATAGGAGTTGAACTCGCCATCGGTCATCATGATGATGGCCTTGGTTGCATCCGGCTCGTCATAGGGCAGCGGCTTCGACGCCGACGGCCAGACCGAATCCCATTTCGGATCGATCAGATACCAGCCCCAGGCAACGCCCATGTGACCGGCCGTCATGCTGAAATCATCGAGGTTGTTGACATAGGCGTTCAGGGCTGACCGGTTGTCTGTCAGCGGAAGCGGACCAATGCTGTTGCAGGTCTCGACAGACCAGCTGTTTTTATACGCATTATACTTGGCTTCGGCCGCTTCCAGCCATGCGCCCGGGCCCGGATCCTCATCCGTAAAGGCGTCCGATCCCACACGTTCCTTGACGCACGTATTGGTGATCGTCTTGGACGTCTCCGCAGGTGTCTTGACCTTTTTGGTTTTCGTGCACTTGCCCTTTTTGTTGGTCTTTGTGCAGACCTTTTCTTCTTTTTCATAGGTCGCCGTATAGGTGCGCGTCGGGTTCTCGTTGGTGACCGCCTTGAAATAGCTGCCCGCATTGACCATCGTGTCATAGCTGGTCATGGCGAGACGCACATCGTCCGACTTCGACGCATCATAGGTCTCCGGCAACAGCATGGTGACGGCATCGAGGGCCGCAGCCTTCAGGTCGCCCATCTTGCCCTTGCTGCCCATCGAGCCCGACACGTCGAACACGAACGCAACCTCGACCTTGCCGATGCCATAGGTCGAACCGGCGCGGACCCTGAAGTTCATCTTGCTCTGGCCGAACAGGTTCGACAGGGTTGTCGGCTGCGAGCAGAAGATCGACGCATTGATGTCTTCAGCGTCGTCTGCATATTCGAGCGCAACCGGGGCACAGTCGAGCGAGTTGCTTTGCTGTTTCAGCAGGGCGGCAACATAGGACGTTACTTCCTTCGTTACGTCCGTCCGCGAGGCGCCGGCCTGCATGGAGCGGGAGCCGAAGATCACGGCGCTGTCGACGACGGCCTGGACCTTGTTTTTCTGGGTCACGGTCATTTGCGTGTCGATCGCCACACCCACGATCGACAGGATCGGAATGATGGACAAGGCGAAGATGATGGCCGTGTTGCCGCGCGCGTCGGCGCGCCAGCTCTTGGCCAGGTCATTGACAGTTTTTTTCATCGTGCTGTACCTCCCCCGCTCAGGTTTCGTATTGGATACAGCCGCAAATATCCCACAAGATTCATTCAATATGGTGTGTAGCGGCTGAGAATTTCGGGAACATCGGGCAAGTTTGTGTTAATGGTTTTGGCCAGCGAATCGCACCAGAGAGTCCCCGCATGAGACAGTATCTCGACCTCTTGTCAGACATTCTCGAACACGGCTTCGAACGCGCAGATCGCACGGGAACCGGCACAAGGGCCGTGTTCGGGCGCCAGATGCGCTTTGATTTGGCTGACGGTTTCCCGATGGTCACGACCAAGAAGCTGCACCTGCGTTCGATCATTATCGAACTGCTCTGGTTCCTGAAGGGCGACACCAATATCCGCTATCTCAAGGACAATGGCGTTTCCATCTGGGACGACTGGGCCGACGAGAATGGCGACCTCGGACCCGTCTATGGTAAACAATGGCGCAGCTGGGCCGCCCCCGATGGCCGCGTGATCGACCAGATCCAGTGGGTTCTGGATGAAATCCGCACCAACCCGAATTCCAGGCGCCTGATTGTTTCGGCCTGGAACCCGGCGGATGTGAACGACATGGCCCTGCCGCCATGCCACTGCCTGTTCCAGTTCAATGTCATGGACGGCAAGCTGAACTGCCAGCTCTACCAGCGCTCGGCCGACATTTTCCTCGGCGTGCCGTTCAATATCGCGTCCTACGCCCTGCTGACGCTGATGATGGCCCGTGCGACAGGCCTGCAGGCTGGCGAATTCGTCCACACGTTTGGTGATGCCCACCTCTACCTGAACCATATCGAGCAGGCGCAGCTCCAGCTTTCGCGTGAGCCGCGCGCCCTGCCGACCATCACCCTCAATCCCAGCAAGACCGACCTGTTCGGCTGGGAATATGAGGACTTCAGGGTCGAGAACTACACGCCCCACGCCCATATCAAGGCACCTGTCGCGGTCTGACCCCCTCCCCTCCGGCAGGACAATATCCTGCCGTTCCCAGCCGTGATTTGCGGGTACCGATTGCCCAAACCGGCGAATTCAAGCAAATTCCGTCCCCGACGGTGCTCAGCCGTCTTTTCCTGGGAGGGAACCACCATGAAAATATTCGCCGCCGAGCTTCTCGGCACACTCACGCTGGTCCTGTTCGGATGCGGCGCCGCCGTCCTTGCAGGCGAGCATGTCGGACAACTCGGCATCGCGTTGGCCTTCGGCCTGGCCATTGTCGCCATGGCCTATGGCATCGGCCCGGTCTCGGGCTGCCATGTCAATCCGGCTGTCAGTTTCGGCGCATTCGTCGCCGGACGCATGGATGCCAGAACCATGCTGACCTATTGGGTGGCGCAATTCATCGGCGCCACGATCGGGGCGGGCATCCTCTACCTGATCGCAACCGGCAAGGCGGGCTATGATGTCGCGGTCAAAGGACTCGGCCAGAATGGCTGGGGAGAGGGCTATCTCGGTGAATACACGCTGGCCGCAGCCATCGTGTTCGAGATCGTCGCCACCTTCATCTTCCTCGTCGTCATCCTGGGCTCGACCCATGTTGCCGCGCCAACCGCCATGGCCGGCCTGTCGATCGGCCTGACGCTGACCGCGATCCACATTGTCGGCATCCAGGTCACGGGCGTTTCGGTCAATCCGGCGCGCAGCTTCGGCCCGGCGCTGTTTGCCGGCGGCGAGGCGATCTCGCAGCTCTGGCTGTTCCTCGTCGCGCCCCTCGTTGGTGCAGGACTTGCGGGCATGGCAGGCCGCACGGGGTTGCTCGACAAGGACGCCGCCTAGCGGTTCAGGCCTCGGCCGGATTCGTCAGGCCGAGGTCTTCCCGGCGCCGTATGACCCGCGAAACAATGACGGCGCCCACCATTTTCCCGATCACGAAAACGACCCAGTTGGCGACATGCAGCGAATTGCCGGGCTCGGCCCCGAATTCCATCTGCTTGGCGAGGTCAGCGCCGTAAAGGAAGACGGTTGTGTCGACCGGCGCCGCCAGGGCGCTCGACAACAGGATCCGTGTCGACAGGCGATACTTGGTGAAGGTGAACATCAGCCAGTCGACGCCCTCCGATACCGCAAAGGCGATGCCGCTCGCCAGCGCGATCACCGGCCACGCATAATAGAAGGACCAGGCCACAGCCATCGCCATCACGGCCAGCACCCGGTGGCCCATTTCCCGCTGGACGAAGTCGCGGATCACGAACACCATGCCGGTGACCAGCGTCATCGGGTGGAGCGAAATCCCCTGTGTCCAGGTCTCGCTTTTGCCGGCAATCTGGAATTCGGGGATCACGCCGAAAGACCAGTTGAGAAAAGGTATCAAAGCGACATACATCAGGGCCCAACCGCGCCCTTTGAGCAGGTAAATCGCCGTAAAGGTGAGAGTCAGCGCGCCGACAACCTGAACGGCCTGACTGGGGTTCCCATTGGTGATAATAGAGATGATTGAGCTGAACACACTTGCCCCCCGAACTGCAATTGGTCTCTGATAGCTGACAAATCAGGTTGCTTCGACCACAAAACGATGTGTTCCACATGCTTAACAAAGCGAGGGGAAAATTGCCCCGTAACCACAAATAACCTGAAGGACTTGTACTGCCGTAATGCACAGTGACGTCAAACTCAGCCTTATCGTGGCCCGCGGTCTGAACAATGTGATCGGCGCTGCCGGGCAGTTGCCCTGGCGCCTGAAGAGCGACCTGATGTTCTTCAAGAAGGTGACGCTGGGCAATCCGATCATCATGGGCCGCAAGACATGGGAAAGCCTGCCAAGGCGCCCGCTGCCGGATCGCGAGAACATCGTGATGACCCGCGACTGGACCTATGACGCGCCCGGCGCACGGGTCTATTCCAGCTTCTCGCCTGCCATAAACGCCGCCAAGGCCATCGCCGCGCGCGACGGCAAGACCGAAGTCTTCGTGATCGGGGGAGAGGCCATTTACAAGCGGGCCCTGCCCCTGGCTGACCGAATCTACCTGACCGACGTCGATGCCGCGCCTGAGGGTGATGCCTTCTTCCCTGCCCTGCCCGATCACGAATGGCATGAAGCCTCTGCCGCACGTTTCGAGGTCAGCGACGGCGACGACCACGCATTCACCATCCGCAAGCTAGAGCGCATAACGGCCGACGCCCGCACCGACGCCTAAGTCCGCCCCCTCACGCCCGCCTCGGCCCCACCGCCTGCTCCCCCGGCGGTACCCGTTGTGAGCGCCGTGCGCCAGCCCTAGTATGCCTCCATAACAAGGAGGAATGCGCATGGATTTCGAACTCGTGGCCGAAGGCCTCGGCTTTCCCGAAGGCCCCGTCATCATGGCGGATGGCAGCGTCATCATTGTCGAAATCCAGAAGGGCCAGATCTCGCGACACTGGGGCGCCGGCAAGTCGGAAGTGATCGCCACGCCCGGCGGCGGCCCCAACGGCCTCGCCATCGGCCCGGACGGCGCCCTCTGGTGCTGCAACAATGGCGGCTTCCAATACCATGATGTCGGCGGGCTGCTCATTCCCGGCAACTGCCCGGATGATTATTCCGGCGGCCGGATCGAGCGGATCGACCTTTCAACCGGCAAGGTCGAGCGTGTTCTCGACACGGTCGGCGGCAACCCCCTGAAGGGCCCGAACGACCTGGTGTTCGACAAGGCTGGCAATCTCTATTTTACCGATCACGGGAAAACCTATTCCCGGCACCGCGATTTCGGCGGCCTGTTCTTCCTGGCCCATGGCGCCTCCGAGGCGGCCGAACTCGATTTCCACTATTCCTCGCCTAATGGCGTCGGCCTTTCGCCTGACGAACAGACGGTCTTCATGGCCGATACGATGACCGGCCGCATGTGGGCCTTCGACCTGGTCGCCCCCGGCGAGATCAGGCCTGCCAGCCCGTTCAATGGCGGCCGCGTCGTCGCCACCATGCCGGGCCTGCAATATTTCGACAGCCTCGCCATGACGGCCGCCGGCAATGTCTGCGTCGCAACCATCCTGAATGGCGGCATCACCACGATCACACCGAAGGGTGAGTTCAGCCACGCAGCCTTCCCGGACATGCTGGTCACCAATATCGCCTTTGGCGGCGACGACATGATGGATGCCTGGCTGACCCTGTCGAGCACGGGCAAGCTCATCAAGTGCCGCTGGCCGGAACCGGGTCTCGTCCTCAACTTCAACGCCTGAGGCGCCGCGTCAGCCCTCGAAAACGATCTCCGGCGCCGGTTTGGTCTCCAGCGTATCGAGGCCCACGGCCACGGTGCGCGCCAATTCGTGGAAAATCCGGGCCGGTTCGCCGGCCGCCAGCGCCGCAGGCTGGCCGCTGTCGCCCCCTTCGCGGATCGCCTGCAGCATCGGGATCTGCGCCAGCAGGGGCAGGCCAAGCGTCTGCGCCATGTCGGCGCCGCCGCCTTCGCCCATCAGGTAGTGGCGGTTGCCGGCCGGGTCCTCGAACCAGCTCATCGTCTCGACAATGCCGAGCACCGGCACGGCGGTCTTTGTGAACATGGCGACACCGCGCCGGACATCCGCCAGCGCCACTTCCTGCGGCGTGGTGACAATGATGGCAGCGGTTACCGGCACGCGCTGCGCAATCGCCAGCTGCGCGTCGCCCGTGCCCGGCGGCGTGTCGATGACCAGCACGTCAAGCGCGCCCCACTCGGCATCATTCAGCATTTGCGCAATCGCCGACATGACAATTGGCCCGCGCCAGATCATCGGCGAGTCCGGATCAGACAGGTAGCCGATCGACAGGGTTTTCAGGCCATGCGCCTCAACCGGAACCAGCTTTTTCGATGCGGCCGTTTCCGGGTGCGCATCCTGCATGCCCAGCATGGTGGGAATCGACGGGCCATACACATCGGCGTCCAGCAGGCCCACCTTCATGCCCGTTTTCGCCATCGCCGCCGCCAGGTTCACCGCCACGGTCGACTTGCCGACGCCGCCCTTGGCGCTCGCCACAACGAGAATCCGGTCGATACCTTTAATCTTCGGAATGCCCGCCGCTTCTGGTGGAGCGCCCTGCTGCATCGCCTCGTCGGACAGCCGCGCGCCCTTCGATACCCGCCTTGGAGACGGTTCCAGCCTGACCTGCGGCGCCTGCGCAGCCGGTTTCTCAGCCGTCAGGATACTGGTCACGGACTTCACCCCCGCCACCAGTTCAGCCCGGCCTTCCGCCTCGATCCGGCGCGCCTCGGCTGCTTGCGTATCGGCTGGATCGGCCAGCAGGACAAGGATAGCGCGCCCGGAATCGTCCACATCGACCGACTCGAGCCAGTCAGGCGCACCCAGTGCGTCACGCACCTGCGCAGCCAGTTTCCGACGTGATTTTTGCTTCGAACCAAACACGTAATATAACCCCTGCGTCCTTGAAGCTCAGATTGAGGCATGCACTTATCACCGAAACACCTATATAGAAGCCTGCAAAAGCAATAACAGGAGGGGCTATGCCCTGGGACGACAAGACGAAATCCAGCGGCCCGTGGGGCGGCGGATCTGATGATGAACCCGGCAAGGATGGCGGCTCGCCCTGGACGCGCCCGGCTGGCGGTTCCGGAAACGGCGATCTCGAACAGCAGATGAAACGCATGCAGGAGCGGTTTCGCAAGCGCTCCGGCGGTGGCGGCGGAGGCGGTGGACGCCGCGGCGGCGGCACGGGCCCGAATTTTGGCCCGCTCGGCTTCATTGTGCTCATCGGCATTGGCCTGCTCGGCTGGCTGTCCACAAGCGTCGTCATGGTCGACCCGACCCAGCAGGCGGCCGTCTTCCGCTTTGGCAAATGGCAAACCAATTTCGGCCCCGGCCTGCATTTCCACCTGCCTGCCCCGTTCGAGCAACACGTGCTTGTCGAAGTGGAAAACCGCAAGGAAACCCGGATCGGCAACACGCTCGAAGAGAGCCTGATGCTGACGCAGGACGAGAATATCGTCGATATCCAGTTCTCCGTCTTCTGGAAGGTGGATTCCCAGAACCCCGAGAACTTCATCCTGAACGTGAAGAACCCGTCGGAAGCCGTCGAACAGGTCGCCGAATCGGTGATGCGTGAAGTCGTCGGCAAGACGCGCCTGCAAGGCGTTATTACGACCGAGCGCGATGTCGTGCAGACGGAAGTGGCCAAACAGATCCAGGCCCTGCTCAATGACTATCGTGCCGGTATCCAGATTCTGGCCGTCACGATCGACCGGTCGGATCCGCCCCAGCAGGTGATCGAGGCGTTCAACGATGTGAACGTGGCCGAACAGGATGCCGAGACGAATATCAACCAGGCGACCCAGTTCGCCAACGAAGTGGTGCCTCAGGCCCGCGGTACGGCCCAGCGCCTGCTGCAGGAAGCTGAAGCCTATCGCGACCAGGTCCTCGCCGATGCCCAGGGTGAAGCCTCGCGCTTCGAACAGATCTATGAGGAATACCGCAAGGCGCCGCGCGTGACGCGTGAGCGCATGTACCTGGAAACCATGGAAAAAGTGCTGGAGCGCTCCGACAAGCTGATCATGGATCAGGACTCCGGCGCCGTTCCCTACCTGCCGCTGGAACGTACCCAGCAGAAACCAAGCGGAGGGCAGCAATAATGCGTGCTTTTGGATGGCTAACCATCATTGTCGTCGGCGCCGTAGTTCTGGTGCTCATGAATTCATTCTTCGTCGTCCGTCAGGACGAACAGGCCCTCATGCTGCAGGTCGGCGAACCGAAACAGGTTTATAACGCGGCCGGGCAGGACCAGGCCGGCCTCTATTTCAAGATCCCTATGTTCCAGCAGATCGAAAAGCTCGACAAGAAGAATATCGGCCTTGATATCGAGAACATCGAAGTGCTCGCGTCCGACCAGCGCCGTCTCACCGTCGATGCCTTTGTCCGCTGGCGCATCAAGGATCCGCTGAAATTCTACCAGCGTTTCCGCAATGAGACCGCCGCTGCCAGACAGCTCAATCAGATCACCAACTCGAACATCCGCGAAGCCCTGGGCGATGTGCCGGTCCCGGAAATCATTTCCGGCCAGCGGTCACAGCTGATGGACCGGATTCGCACCAAGGTGAATGATCAGCTGACCGATGACGGTATCGACATCATCGACGTCCGCATCCGCCAGGCCGACCTTCCGCAGGAAGTGGCGCAGGGCGTGTACAGCCGGATGCAGTCGGCCCGTCTTCAGGAAGCCCAGCGCATCCGTGCCGAGGGCGAGGAAAAGTCCCGCCTGATCCGCGCCCAGGCCAGCCGTGAGAGAACGGTCATCGAGGCCCAGGCCCGCGAGCAGGGCCAGATCATCCGCGGTGAAGGCGACGCCAAGTCGACCCAGGTCTATGCCAATGCCTACAACAAGGATCCGGAATTCTTCCGCTTCCAGCGCGCCCTGATCGCCTGTGACAAGGCCATTCAGGAAGGCACGCAGGTGATTGTTAGTCCGAAAAGCCTTGGCATCTGCGACGAGTTCATCGAGAGCGCCCGCGTCAATGGCGGCGCCCGTTAGGGCTGAAGTCACGTGTCAACGTTCTATCTGATACTGGCTGCGGCCGGAATCTGGTTCTTTCTTGAGGGGGCGATCTACGCGATCGCCCCCGATTTCATGCGCCGCATGGCCGCGCGCCTCGCCGAGATGCCGAGCCGCGATATCGCCTTTGCGGGCCTCGCCTCAGCTGTCATCGGCGCGGCCTTGCTCGTGTTTGCAGTCAGAGCCGCCTGAGCCTGTTGCAACAGGGGCGCAAAGCGCCATACTGATCAGGCTACGTGCAACATCCGACTCTCAGGAGCCCCTCGCCTCATGCGCATTCCGGCACTCGCCGCCCTCGGTTTCTTCGCTGCCCTTGCCCTGCCGGTTTCGGCTCAAGGCAGCCTGTCGCGCCCCGTTGAAGGCGTCGACCAGAAAGTGCAGCCGCAAAGCTTCCGCGACCTGTCAAAGCGCCTGATGCCGGCCGTTGTGAACATCTCGACCCAGCAGACCATCGCACCGAACGGATTGCCCACCTTTCCGGAGGGTTCGCCGATGGAACGCTTCAATGAATTCTTCGGCCGCGATGAGGACGGTTTCGAGCGTCAGGGCTCGCTCGGCTCCGGCTTCGTGATCAGCCCCGACGGCATCATCATCACGAACAATCACGTGATCGAAAACGCTGACGAGATCGAGATCAATTTCTCCGATGGCCGCGTGCTGGACGCCAGGCTGATTGGCCGCGACCGCGACACCGACCTCGCCGTGCTGAAAGTCTCCAGCAACACCCCGCTGCCCTATGTCGACCTTGCCGACAGCGACCGCGCCGAAGTGGGTGACTGGGTCATCGCCATCGGTAACCCGTTCGGTTTTGGCGGCTCGGTCTCCGCCGGCATCATCTCGGCACGCAACCGCGACCTCAATGCCGGCCGGTCTGACGATTTCATCCAGACAGACGCGGCCATCAACCGGGGCAATTCCGGCGGCCCGCTGTTCAATCTCGGCGGCGAAGTCGTCGGCGTGAACACGGCCATCATCTCGCCCACGGGCGGATCGGTCGGCATCGGTTTCTCGGTGCCCTCCAACATGGTCAAGCGCATATCGCAACAGCTGATCGACCACGGCAAGGTGCGGCGCTCCTGGCTCGGCGTGAACGTGCAGGATGCCGATGCCGCCCTGGTCAAGGCCTACAAGGCCAAGGGCAAGGGCGGCGTGATCGTCACGCGCATCACCGATGGCGGCCCGGCCGACCAGGCCAAGCTTGAGGTCGGCGACCTGGTCCTCAGCTTCGATGGACAGGCGATTGCCAGCGTCCGCGAAATGACCCGCCTCATATCCGACGCGCCGATCGGCAAGACCGTGCCACTCTCGATCATTCGCGGCGGCAAGGCCCGCACGATTTCGGTCACGCTGGGCGAACTCGAGGATGATGACGCAGTGGCCGAAGCCAGCCTGATGCTCGACGGCCCCGCCAGCAGCAATGATCTCGGCGCGGAACTCTCCGGCATCGACGATGATATCCGCCGCCGCTTCGGCATTCCGAAGGATGTGGAAGGCGTTGTCGTCACCAGCGTCAGCGCGCGCGGACGCTCATTTGGCAAGCTGAGCCGCGGGGATGTCATCGTGGAAGTGAACTTCAACAAGGTCTCCAGCGTCACCGATACGGTGGCGAAGGTGGAAACCGCCATGACCACGCCGCAACAGCCGCTCCTGTTGCGCGTCAAGCGGCGCGGCGATGCCGGCTGGTTTGACCAGTTCCTGTCGATCGAACTTACGAAATAGGCGCCGCCGGGGCGGCGCCCCAAATCCGCTCAGATGGAAGTCAGGATCGCCTTGGCAGCAGCGTGGCATTTCTCGATCTCGTGGTCGAGTCCGATGCAGATGCGGGTCCATTCGGGCTTTTCTGACCAGCGCGCGCCGACAACCCTGACGCCCTTGTCCAGCATCTTCGCTGCGAACTCGCCATTCGGCATGCCGACATCCATGTAGATGAAGCTGCCCTGAGGATCCGATGCGATCGGGCGGCCAAGGTCTTTCGCCATGGCAATCAGCCTGGCGCGGCCAAGCGCCGTCTTCATCCGCATCTCTTCATAATAGGCCGTGTCCTCGAGCGCCGCCATGCCGCCGACAAGGCCGAGATAGTTCACGTCAGACAGGCGGCCGGTCTTGCGGATCGTCATCGCCATGTCAGGCTGCATCAGGCCGTATCCGAGCCGTTGGCCCGCCATCGCGTAGATCTTCGAGAAGGTCCGCGCCACGATCACGGGCCGTCCGGCCTTGACGAACTCGGTCATCGCCCCTGCCGGATAATCATCCGACATGTCGAGATAGGCTTCATCGATGAAGACCGGCACTTTGGCGGATGCCTCTTCAACGAACGCCTTCAGCACGGCCGGAGGCACCACTTTGCCGGTCGGGTTGTTCGGGTTGCAGATATAGACCCCTGATGTGTTCGGACCGATCGCTGCGGCGATGGCCTCCATATCGAAGCCGAGGTCGGCTGCCAGCGGCACCTGGATGACATTGGTCCCGATGCTCGCGGCAACGCGCGGAACGCCTTCATAGGTCAGCGCCGAGGTCACAAGGTCCCCGCCCTGCACATGCACATAATCCGCAAAGGCGGCGAGGATCGGGCTCGAGCCATTGGTCACCAGTACCTGCTCGGGGGCCACGCCCTCGCGCTTTGCGATCATCTCGGCAAAAGCAACCGTCTGTGGCCGCGCATAGCGATAGATATTGCCCACACCCGCCCGCATGGCATCCATGGCTTTCGGAGAGGGACCGAACGGGTTTTCGTTCGACGACAGGATGGCGATGGCATCGGGGTCGATGGCCGCTGTTGCTGCGGATGCCGGCGTCGCGGCGCCAGCGCCTTCCGTACAGGCGGCAAGGCCCGCTGCGGCGCCGAGTGCGCCAACGCCGGCAAATTTCATCAGGTTGCGCCGCGATGGCGAGATCAGCATGTCATAGTCAGGATTTTTCATGGGAAGGCCCTGTGGAATATGGGGCGGGCAACTGGCGAAAACTCTACTGAACTCACCCGCGGGAATGGTGACCACTACGCCGCGCCCGCTGCGGCGCCGCAACGGGAATCCATTCGCTCGGCCCTCTTACGCCGCCTCATGCCCATCAATCAGTCAGGCCGGCCCGCGCGTGAAGCGAAATCCGCCCCGCCATGCCTGCAAACCGCGCAGCCTAGCCCGCAACGAACTCGCTGGCGGCATAGCCCTGGAAGAACAGCGCCGCCGTCAGGTCCGCATGGCTGATTGCGGCGGTCGCCTGCTCGGCGACAATCGGCTTGGCGTGATAGGCAATGCCCAGACCGGCCGCGCGGATCATGTCCAGGTCGTTCGCCCCGTCGCCCAGCGCCAGCGCATCATCGCGGACAAGGCCATGCGCGGCGGAGGCTTCATCCAGGGCCGACAGTTTCGCTTCGCGTCCGAGTATCGGCCGGCCAACATCGCCGGTCAGCGCCGCGCCGTCATCCATCAGCGTGTTCCCGCGATGGGCATCGAAACCGGAAAGGCCTGCAACGCGTGACGTGAAGAAGGTGAAGCCGCCCGAAACCAGCACGGCATGGGCGCCATGCGCTTTCATCGTCGCCGTCAGCGTCCGCGCGCCGGGGTTCAGCGTGATCCGCTCGCGATAGGCCGCTTCCAGCGCCGCCAGCTCCAGGCCCTTCAGCATCGCCACACGCGTGGTCAGCGCACCCTCGAAATCCAGTTCGCCGCGCATCGCGCGTTCGGTGATCGCAGACACTTCCGCTTTCAGCCCGGCAAAGTCGGCGAGCTCATCAAGGCATTCCTGCCCGATAATGGTGGAATCCATGTCGGAGATCAGCAGGCGCTTGCGCCGGTTCGCCGCAGGCAGCACGCAGACATCCGCCTCCAGCCCCTTCACGGCGGCATGTACCGCCTCTGCCACCCCCTCATCCCCCCCGTCGAACACATATTCGCACGCCTGCCACACCGCGCCGTCCGACAGGACCCGCAGCTGCATGCTGCCGATACCTGCCGAGGCGAGAATTTCCCCCAATTCTGCAGGAAGTTCAGTGCGCTCTGGCGCCGCCACGGCTGTGACAGCAAGGATTTTGCGGGAATTATCCGGCTTCTGGGTCATGTTTTCAGTCTCTTGGTGGCTTTCCACGCGCCCGACAAGCCCTTAGGTCTAGAGCATGCATCCGGCAATCCTCATTCATGGCCCCACCGCCAGCGGCAAGACCGCCCTTGCCATCGCCGTTGCCCGGCGACTAGGGGGTGAAGTCATCAACGCTGATTCCATGCAGGTTTACAGGGACCTTCAGGTCATAAGCGCGCGCCCCGACGCCGAGGAAATGAACGGCGTGTCCCACCACCTGTTCGGCCATGTCGATGCGGCCACCCGCTATTCCACCGGTGACTGGCTGGAAGAAGCCCGGCGCGAGATCAAGCGTATCGAGCTGAAAGGCAAGCGCGCCATCCTCGTCGGCGGCACCGGTCTCTACCTGCTGGCGCTGACCCAGGGCCTGTCCAGCATACCGCCGGTTCCCGAGGATATCCGCGCCGAAGTCCGCGCCATATCGGAAGCCGAGGGCGCTGTTGGCCTGCGCGACCGGCTGGCACCTGTCGATCCGGAAACGGCGGAGTGGCTCGGCACGGGTGACCGCCAGCGGCTCGCCCGCGCCTACGAAGTCTGGCTCGCCACAGGCCGCCCGATCAGCCAGTTCCAGGAGGAGCGCCAGCCGCCCGTCCTGCAGGACGGCGAATGGATCGGTTTCGCCCTGACCCCGCCCCGCTCGCGCCTCTACCAGAAAATCGACCGCCGGTTCGAAGGCATGCTGATGCAGGGCGCAATGGACGAGGCCCGCGCCCTGATGGAACGCAACCTCGACCCGGAACTGCCCGCGATGAAAGCGCATGGCATGCCATGGCTTACCGCCTTCGCGCGCGGCGAGATCAGCGCCGAACTTGCGGCCGAAAATGCAAAGCGCGATACAAGGCGCTATGCAAAAAGGCAATTTACGTGGATCGGCAGGCAATTCCCGTTCTGGCCGCGCATCCCTTCCCTGGAGCCGGAAAACCGCCTGAGGGTGATTCATGCCCTTTATAGGGAGATTGACACCGTCAAAGAGGCAGATTATTCCTAAGCCCGACGTTGGAGGAAACGCACTGTGCGCACATCACTGGTACTCGTTATTAGGCATCCGTAGTCGACTGACCATTCAGTTGATTGCGGATGCGCGCACTTAAGGGTCTCCTCAGGGGGCCCTTTTTCATTTCAGCCCTGACCCTTTTTGATCCAGCCATCCCGAGACACTCATGACCACAGCCACCAAGTCCAAGACGCGCGCCGCCCACGCGGCGAAGAATGAGCCCCGCATCATGACCGGAGCCGAAATCGTCATCGAGGCCCTGCGTGAGCAAGGCGTCGAATCGATCTTCGGCTATCCGGGCGGCGCGGTTCTGCCGATCTATGATGCGCTGTTCTCGGCGCCTGACATCCAGCACATCCTGGTGCGCCATGAACAGGGCGCCGGCCATGCGGCCGAAGGTTACGCCCGGTCGACCGGCAAGTGCGGCGTCGCCCTCGTCACCTCCGGGCCCGGTGCCACCAACATGGTCACGCCGATCACCGACGCCATGATGGATTCCATCCCTATGGTGGTCCTTTGCGGCCAGGTGCCCACCCACCTGATCGGCACCGATGCGTTCCAGGAATGCGACACGGTCGGCATCACCCGCACCTGTTCCAAGCACAATTACCTTGTCACCGACGTCAATGACCTCGCCCGCGCCATCCACGAGGCCTTCCTGATCGCCACATCGGGCCGTCCCGGACCGGTCGTCATCGACATTCCCAAGGACATCCAGTTCGCCACCGGCACCTATATCGGCAAGGAAGGCGTCCACAAGGCCACCTACAAGCCGCGCACGACGCCGGATCAGGACTCGGTCACCGCAACGGTCGACCTGATCATGTCATCCTGGCGCCCTGTCTTCTATACAGGCGGCGGCGTGATCAATTCCGGACCCCGTGCGTCGGAACTGCTGCGTGAACTTCAGGCCCTCACGGGCATCCCCGTGACATCAACCCTGATGGGCCTCGGCGCCTTCCCGGCCTCCCATCCCGACTGGCTCGGCATGGTCGGCATGCATGGCAGTTTCGAAGCGAACAATGCGATGCATGATTGCGATCTGATGATCTGCGTCGGCGCCCGCTTCGACGACCGCGTCACGGGTCGGATCGACGCCTTCTCGCCCAATTCCAAGAAGGTCCACATCGACATCGATGCCTCCTCGATCAACAAGATCGTGCGCGTTGACGTGCCCGTCATCGGCGACTGCGCCGAAACGCTGGAAGCCATCCTCAAGGCGCTCTCCGCCCGCAGGGGCAAACGGCCCGACCTGACGATCTGGAAGAAGCAGATCGCCGTCTGGCGTGCGCGCGACTGCTTTGCCTTCCAGAACTCCGATACCGTCATCAAGCCGCAATACGCCGTCCAGCGCCTCTATGAGCTGACCAGGGACCGGGACACCTATATCTCCACCGAAGTCGGCCAGCACCAGATGTGGGCGGCCCAGTTCTACCATTTCGAGGAACCCAACCGCTGGATGACCAGCGGCGGCCTCGGTACGATGGGTTACGGCCTGCCCGCAGCCGTCGGCATCCAGACAGCGCATCGCGACGCGCTGGTCATCGACATTGCCGGCGAAGCCTCGATCCAGATGGTGATGCAGGAATTCTCGACCGCCGTGCAGCACAAGCTGCCGGTCAAGGTCTTCATCATGAACAATGAATGGATGGGCATGGTGCGCCAGTGGCAGGAATTGCTGCACGGCGAGCGCTATTCCCATTCCTATTCGGAAAGCCTGCCTGATTTCGTCAAACTGGCAGAGGCCCTCGGCGGCCACGGCATCCGCTGCGACGATCCGGCTGAACTCGATGCGAAAATCATGGAAATGATCGACCATGACGGCCCGGTCCTGTTCGATTGCCGTGTCGAAAAGGCCGAGAATTGCCTGCCGATGATTCCGTCGGGGTCTGCTCATAATGAGATGATCCTGGGGGAGATAACTGGTAACGAAGTCAGTGACGCCGGGAAGAAGCTGGTCTAGCGCCGGACAGGCATGGGTTTTGGGACGTATTGTGTAGATGAGTATGAGCGATATCCTCGCCCTGCTGCGCGAACACCTTGATGTGGTGATCGCGATCGGCTCGGCGCTGGTGGCGCTCGTCAGCGCCTTCGTGTCGCGCGCCGAAACCCGCCGCCAGCGCCGCCTGCAGACCGAACGCCTGCGCCAGAGCATTGATGCAGCCAGCCTCGAATGGGGCAATCACGCGATTGATGCCCTCGGCCGCGCCGCCATGTTCGCCCGCACCCGCCACCTGCAGGCCAATAACGGCACCTTCGCCGCCGGCAAGCACAGCCTGATGATCAACCTGTCTGCCCTCGTCGAACGCGGCCGCATGTTTTTCCCGAACCTCGACGCCGACAACAAGGGCATGGACAAGGACGGCGCCTATCGCGGTCACCGCCCGCCCATCCTCGATGCGATAATGTGGGCCTATTTCGAGCTCGATGCCCTGACACGTGATGGCGGCCCGACCGGCGACAATAGCGCAGATTATATCGATGATTGCCGCCGTCTGATGGTGTCGGAACTGCAGGCCCATCTCGACCCGCGCCGCCTCGACAAGATAGTCGAGCGCTATGACGACCAGACCCACGAAAACCGGCGCGAAGCCATCGACCGCGCCAATGCGCTGAAAGCACGCCTTGAATCCCGCAGGCCCGGACTTGTCCTCGACACGTCGCAGCGGCCCGCCACCCCTATGGAGACGCGACAATGAGCGACGGAACAATCGGCAATACAACGGGCGCGCCCAAGTCGGCCTACTTTCTCTCTCACGCGGACGAAGCCGTCGAGCGCCGCACGCTGGCCGTGCTCGTCGACAACGAACCCGGCGTCCTCGCGCGGGTCGTCGGCCTCTTTTCCGGGCGTGGCTACAACATTGACAGCCTGACGGTCGCCGAGGTTGACGCCAGCCAGCACCGCTCGCGCATCACCATCGTCACCCAGGGCACGCCGCACATCCTGGAACAGATCGAGGCCCAGCTCCTGCGCATCGTGCCCGTCGGCGAAGTGATCGACATCACCAAGTCGAAACGCGGCATCGAACGCGAGCTCGCGCTGATCAAGGTTGCCGGCACGGGCGAAGTCCGCGTCGAGGCCCTCCGCATCGCCGAAATCTTCCGCGCCCGCGTCATCGACACGACAAATGCGAGCTTCATCTTTGAGCTGACGGGCGCATCTGACAAGATCAGCCAGTTCATCGACCTGATGCGTCCGCTCGGACTGGTCGAGGTCAGCCGGACAGGCGTCCTGTCGATCAAGCGGGGAAAGGAGCAGGGATGATGCGACTTCAGGCCATAACACTCGCCGTCTTTCTGGCCGCTGGCCTTGCCAGCGCCGCCGAGGATCCGCCGGAAAGCTGCCGTCCGAAAGTTGCCGGCAGCGCGCTCGCCCTGGCGGATGACGCGGAAGCGGCGCAGTTGCAGTGCGATATCGACCGCGCAGCACAGCTCGTGAACCGGTCAGAGCGTCTGGCCGCAGGCTCGTCCCGGCCGGTCATCCGCATCGTCGATACCGCCTCCCCCAGCGGCGCGGCCTATATCTATGACGTGATCGGCACCGGCCCGTCCTACTGGCTGTCGGCGCATTCGGTGCCGGGAGACGAATCCGAGCGCAACAGGGTGCCCGTCTGCAGGCTTGGCACGAACCTGTCCGAAATTGTCTCGGCCAAGGTCGCGTCCGCACTGGAGACTGTCGGCACATCGGCGCTTCCCGCCTATGGTCCGCGTGAAGACGTTTCGGTCAATCCCGACGGGTCGCGGCGCGTTGTGCTCCTGCTCGACACGCACGACATCATCACCACGATCGTCACGCCTGAAGGCCCACGGCATTTCTCACGCCATGCGCGCGCGTCTGACGAGATTGCCCGGATCAACCAGATGATCATCGGCGTGGCCAATTTCAGCGACGGCTGGATTTGCGACGCCAACTGAACCACACCCCATCAACCCCACCCCAAAGCGGAGCTTTTTGAAGCCAATGAAAGTTTATTACGAGCAGGATGCAGACCTTTCCCTGATCCAGAAGAAGAAGGTCGCCGTCATCGGCTATGGCAGCCAGGGCCATGCACACGTGCTGAACGCGCGCGACAGCGGCGTGAAGGATATCGTCGTCGGCCTGAAGGAAGGCTCCGCCAGCCGCGCCAAGTGCAAGGCCGAAGGCCTGACGGTCATGACGCCCGCCGAAGCCACCAAATGGGCTGACGTGGTGATGATCCTCATCCCCGACGAATTGCAGGCCGTTGTCTGGGCCAACGAGATCGAGCCGCACACGCGCGAAGGCCAGCACATCATGTTCGGCCACGGTTTCAACATTCATTACAACCTGATCCGTCCGAAGGCCGGCATCGACATTTCCCTGTCGGCGCCCAAGGGCCCCGGCCATACGCTGCGCGCGCAATACCAGATGGGCTTCGGCCTGCCGGGCCTCATCGCCATTCATCAGGATGCCTCCGGCACCGCCAAGGATGTCGCCCTCTCCTATTCGAAAGCCATCGGCAACACGCGCGCCGGTGTCATCGAAACATCCTTCCGTGAAGAGACCGAAACCGACCTCTTCGGCGAACAGGCCGTTCTCTGCGGCGGCATCGTCGAGCTGATCAAGGCCGGCTTCGAAACGCTGGTCGAGGCAGGCTACGCCCCGGAAATGGCCTATTTCGAATGCCTCCACGAAACCAAGCTGATCGTCGACCTGATCTATGAAGGCGGCATCGCCAACATGAACTACTCGATCTCGAACACGGCCGAGTATGGCGAATATGTCTCCGGTCCGCGCATCGTGAACGCCGACACCAAGGCCGAAATGAAGCGCGTGCTCACCGACATCCAGGATGGCACATTCGCCCGCAACTGGGTGCTGGAAAACCAGGCTGGCGCCCCCAGCTTCCACGCTAAGCGTGCCCGCATGAACGACCACCTCATCGAGGAAGTCGGTGAAAAACTGCGCGGCATGATGCACTGGGCCCAGAATGACCGCCTGGTCGACAAGGCCCGCAACTAGGGCCTGGCAATACATGACTGACAGATCTCCGCAGCGTCCCGGTTTCTCGCATCGCATCGCGACGCCGGATGACGCGGCGGAGATCAGTTCCCTGATGAACGTGGCCATCGGCGAACTGCAAAAGGACTTCCTCAGCCCCGAGCAGATCGCCGTGTCGCGTTCCATCATGGGGCTCGACCGGACGCTGATCGCCGACGGAACCTATTTCCTGATCCATGATGGCGAGACGGGCAGGCTCGCCGCGTCCGGCGGATGGAGCCGCCGCGCAACGCTCTATGGCGGAGACCATACCGCCGCCCAGCGCAATGACGCCCTGCTGCGTCCGGGCACGGACGCCGCCCGTATCCGCGCGATGTACACCCACCCGGATTTCACCCGCCGCGGCCTCGGCCGGATGATCCTCTCCCTCTGCGAAAATGCTGCCCGCGCCGAAGGATTCACCCGGCTGGAAATGGGCGCCACTCTGGCCGGCGTTCCCCTGTACGAAGCCTGCGGCTATCGCCTGATCGAACATACAATTGGCGCCTCTGCCGATGGCGTGGACGTGCCGGTTCTGCGCATGGGCAAAACGCTCGCCTGAGCTCGGCCTCACTCTGCGGCGCGGTTCAGATCCACGTCGCCTTTGATGCCCGCCACTTTTCCCCGCATCGAATACTGCCAGATCGCATGGGGCATGCCCGGCGGGCCATCGACGCTGCGTATCCAGAGCGGATAGCGGTCAAACGATCCGGCGATCCAGTCGGCGTGGAATTCCGGTGTTGTGTAGATGACAGGCGCTGCGCCATACTCGGCCTCCAGCCGGTCGAGGAAGGCCTGCAAGTCCGCCTTCGTGCCCGCCTCGTCCCGGAAGGGCTCGCAATTATGCGCATATTCCAGATCGACTGCCGGCGGCAGTGTCCCGCCGCGCACTTCGACTGACTGGATGAAATTCACAGCCTGCGCCTCCCACGGCTTGCACAGGATGTAGAAATGATAGGCGCCGAGGTGATATCCCCGCCGGGTCGCCTCGATCCAGTTTGACTGGAAGGCCGTGTCCTTCCAGTCGCGGCCCTCGGTAGCCTTCAGGTAGATGAAATCAAGGTTCTCCGCCTCCAGCGCCTCCCAGTCCACGCGGCCATTATGATGGGACAGGTCTATGCCGCGCGCGCCGGGCGGCAACAGGCCGCCATCCGGCCCCGGCTCCCCCGCTGGCGCGCACGCCGCCAGGGCCAGGACTGCTGCAAATGCTGCGAATCTGACTGTCATGACCGCCAGTCTGGCATGCAATGATGGCCCCGTCGCGTCCAAACCCAAGCCATTGCGCGGCTCAACCTCTGCGCGGTCCGCCGTGCCGGAAATTCGCGTGTGGCACGTGATTTGCTTGTTTTTCCCAAATTATTCAGTCACCCGGGGACGAATCCATTGGCCAATCAACCCTCCACGCCGCGTCCGCCGCGCTCGCAAGACGGCAGCTCCCTCTCGGCAGGATCCGTGCTCGAAGGCAGACTCGCCTTTTCCGGGCCGGTCATGCTGTCTGCCCATGTGAAAGGCGACATCACCACTGACAGCCTTCTGGTCGTCGAGGCCGGCGCCGTCATCGAAGGCAATGTTTCGGCCACCATCATCATCGTCCATGGCAGGATCAAGGGCTCCGTCAGCGCCAGCGAGGTGATCGAAGCCTGGCCCGGATGCCGCCTCGAAGGCCGTGCCTACGCGCCCAGCATGCGGGTCGAGGAAGGCGCCAGCATACTCGCAGATCTCCTCATCTCACCCGAACGTCCGGCCGGCTGGCTGACACAGGGCGAGGCCGCCACCGCGCCTGCCCCTGCTCCCCTGCCGGCGCCCTCCGCATCGCCTGAGCCTTTGGCCGCAGCGCCAGCCGCTGCAGCGCCCCGTCCGGCGCCGATGCCGGCGTTCACGAATACGATGTTCGCCCAGCCCGCCAAGTCGGGATCGGGCAATTAGGGCCTCAGCGGCCCGCGCCATCCTTCAGGCGTTCCCAGGTGTCATCATTCGGATCATAGGCGCCCAGTCCCGTGATCCGGTCGCAGGCCCATTCATACCCGCCATCGCAGGCCGCCTGCAGGTGCCGCGTGCCTTCGGCGACATTCTTCGGGCCACCCTTGCCCGCGTACAGCATGTTGCCATATCCGGCGCAGGCGCTGACTTCGCCCATGTCACACGATAATTTGTACAGGCGCCGGGCCTCTGGCAGGTCCTGCTCCATGCCACTGCCCTTCGCGGCCAGATAGGCGAGCGTCGCGCACCCGGCTGCGTCCTTGCCCGAACAGGCCTTGCGATAGGCTTCCGCCGCTGCCTCGTAATCCTGGATGCCGCCCCGGCCCTTGCGGTGATAGTCGCCCAGCCTTGTGCATGCGGCATAGTCCTTTGCCCCGCATTCGCGCATGGCTTCAGCGCGCCCCGCCCGATCCTTCGCCAGCGTCTCCGCCGCCTCTTCGAGGGCGATTTCCGCCTGCGTGCGCTCCACCTGGTTGCCCTGCGCCAGTGCGGGCGCGGCTGAAAGGCTGGCCGCAACGACGAGTAACAGGCTTGTGAGATGACGCATGGTCGAACACTCCGCATGATTTGGGTTGAGACCAATCATACGCCCCGTCCGGGGAACCGTCCACGTGGCGCACTGCGCAAGAAGTCCAGACCCGACCCTTGCCGCCGCAGCCGCCAGGGCGCAAACTCGCGCAAACAGACACTGAAATCGGGAGACATCAGGCGCATGGCCGCACAAGACCAGCTACCCATCGGATCAGGCTTTCACGGAAAATCGACCGCCAGCGAAGTGCTTGAAGGCATAGACCTCACAGGCAAGAACGCCATCGTCACGGGCGGATATTCCGGCATCGGCCTCGAGACCGTCCGCGCCCTTGCCGCCGCCGGGGCGCGGGTCACCGTTCCCGCCCGCCGCGTCGAAGTGGCAGAAGATGCCCTGGCCGACGTGGCCGGCGAGATCGAGATTGCCGCGATGGACCTTGCCGACCTCAAATCGGTCGAGAAATTCACGCGCGACTATGACGACGCCAAACGCGGCCTCGACATCCTCATCAACAATGCCGGCATCATGGCCTGCCCGGAAGGGCGCGTCGGCCCCGGCTGGGAACGCCAGTTCGGCGTCAACCATCTCGGCCACATGGCGATGAGCCTGGCGCTCGCCCCGTCTATGCAGCGGGCCGAATCCGCGCGCGTCGTCGCCCTGTCCTCGACCGGGCACGTCCGCTCCGACATTCTCTGGGACGACCCGCACTTCAACACGCATCCCTATGACAAATGGGAAGCCTACGGACAGGCCAAGTCAGCCAACGCCCTGTTTGCGCTGGGCGTTGACCATCGCGGCCGCGATGTCGGCGTAAGGGCCTTTTCCGTGCATCCCGGCGGCATCTTCACCCCGCTTCAGCGCCACCTCTCGGAAGAGGAAATGGTCGCCCTCGGCTGGAAGGCCGCAGACGGCACCATCCCGCCCCAGGTCCAGGCCATGTTCAAGACGCCCGAACAGGGCGCAGCCACCAGTGTCTGGGCCGCCACCTCGCCCCGGCTTGACGGCCGCGGCGGCGTCTATTGCGAAGACTGCGACATCGCCCAGCTCGCAACCGGCGACAGCCAGCGCTGGCAGCATGCCCGGCCATGGATCTGCGATGATGAAAAAGCCGAACGCCTCTGGTCGATGAGCGAGAAAATGCTGGCCGAGGCCTGAACCCGGATAATCAGGAGGAAACACGCATGAAATACGCACTGACAGCCCTCATCGCAGGTGGCCTCGCGGCCGCCTGCACCACGCCCCCGCCCCCTGCCCCGTCTGACCCCGCCGCCCTCCTGCCCATCGAGACCACCACGACAGCAGCGGCGGCCCCCGCAGCGCCGGCCGAACCTGCCGCGCCAGAAGGCTTCGACTATGACAGCGTGTTCGCCCAGGACGACCGTCCGGCTGAGGACTATGAGCAATACGAAGTCCGCAAGTCGAAAGACGTCCTCGCCTTCACCGGCG
>NZ_LADU01000104.1 GCF_000961795.1 Hyphomonas sp. BRH_c22 | reverse complement strand
AAATCAGCCTCTGGGGTGTCGAAGCCAATTATCCCGGATCGGATAATGCACACCTGACAGAGGCTGCAGATGAGCTTCTTGCCGACGCCATCGCGATCGGCCTGCGGGCTGCGCAGCGCCTCTGTGCGAGGCTCGCCCGTTTAGAGGCGCGCACATGAGCGCGCGTACCTGCCGATGCATGGGCACGGGATGCCGGCCTGTTTGAAGGTGGACGAGAGCCTATTCAGGCAGATGCCCTTGCCTTTGCAGCACGAGACTCCGCCTGAGGATTCAGTCTCCTGTTCAGGCGGAATGGGGGCCGTCCGGTGCCAGGCATCGGGCGGCTTCTTGCGCAGACTTGTCTTGTGCGTGGGTGCCAGCAAAGGGAGAGGTTCATTCGGACAGGGCGTAAAAATCGCTGCGTCTCCGGGTCTCGCAATGTATCCCCGATCGTCAGCCCGTTCAGTTCCTTCCATTTCCGCGCCCCGTGTTCCGGACCCCTTGTTCCCGTCTCAAGCCGTATGACCTGGACGAGGCCAGCCAGTCCTGAAACCGGCGCCGCGAAGAATTTTCCCCGCCGCTGCGCGGCTTCCTCGCGCATCAAAATTCTCCGCTGCGCCGGTGCTCCACTCACGTTTCGCCCCTGCGGGTTCAGGCCTGCCTCGCCTCGTCCTTTCGGTCCGGCGTCGACGGGGACAAGGGGTCCCCGGGACAAGCGCAAAAACGAAAGGAAATACACAATGGCAAACGCACTTGGATATGTCTCTGAGACCAAAACCGGCTTTGAAGGCGCCCTCGCAATGATGAACCTCAACAGCCCCATCCGTATCGAAAAGAACGCGGAGAAAGCCGAAGACGGACAACCCGACTATCGCGTCTTCGCCGGAGAAACCTCGACCGAAATCGGCGGCGGCTGGATACGCAAGGCAAAAGTCTCAGGACGCGATTATGTCTCGCTGACCCTTGCAGACCCGCAGATCAGTGCCCGCAAGATCTATGCAAATCTCGCTCCCGTAAAGGGCAAGAAGGGCCGGCACGTGATCCTCTGGAACCCGAAGGACTGACTTGCCAGGTGACGGCTCCAGATGGAGCCGTCACCGCCATTCGTCTTTCAGGACCGTCTTGCGCGTTCTGTTCAATCGCAAGGAACCTTCGCGAGCACTCTTACCGACACCCCGTCCACGACGCGGGTGTCGGTCAACGCATTTAGATCTCCTTTCTCGGTCACGGTTTTCCGTGGATTTTTACGAGTAAATATTATTCGGCTTTTACGAATAAATATTCGACATCTATTACGAATAAATATATAGCATCTTTTGCGAACAATTATTCAAGGAATAGAGCTCAAAAAATTGAGCCGAAAACCAGATGGCAAAACCGAACGAAAAACTGGCCGAATCCCTGCATGTGTTGAAAGATATGCAGGATCAGGGGAACGCCGTGTTCCAGACGCAGGATATGAGCCGCACCCATATGGAGCGACTGAAGCAGGCCGGTTTCATAAAGCAGGTCATGAGAGGCTGGTACCTCTCCTCTCGTCCAGGAGAACGCGATGGGGATACGACCGCTTGGTATGCCGCCTATTGGGAGTTTTGCAAAACTTACCTCACCAACCGATTTGAAAAGGCATGGTGTTTGTCACCCCAGCAGTCCCTTCTGCTGCACGCGGGAGATTGGACCGTGCCTGATCAACTTCTGGTGCGAGCAAAAGGCGCCAGCAACAAGTCGACCGGGCTGCTGCACGGCTCAAGCATCTACGACGTGGCTGCTGACCTTCCAGATGCAGCGGATCAAACACAATTGAATGGTCTGCGAATCTATACCCTTGATGCCGCCCTGGTGGCGGTGCCAGAGGCGTTCTATCGGAACCACCCAGTCGAGGCACGCACCTGCCTCGCCGCAGTCAAGGATGCCTCTGGCGTGTTGCGCCTGTTGCTGGAAAATAGCCAGGTGATCCGCGCCGGGCGCCTCATGGGCGCGCTGCGATCCATTGAGCGCAACGACCTTGCTGACCAGATTGAAAGCGCGATGATTGCCGCGGGTAACAAGGTTACAGAAACCAATCCCTTCGACGCCGACGCCGCATTCGCCATCCCTTTGCGAGATGTCTCACCCTATGTGAACAGGATCCGCCTGCTTTGGGCAAAGATGAAAGCAGACATTGATGCAGATTTTCCAGAACCGGCGCGCCAGAATGATCCGGACGCCTATATCGCAAACATGGATGCCGTGTTGCCGTCAGACGCTTATCATTCCCTCTCCATTGAGGGATATCAGGTCAGCTATGATCTGATCGAAAAGGTCAGCTCGGGGGACTGGAATCGGGACATGATCGGGTCCGACAGAGAGCAGCGCGACGCTTTGGCAGCAAAAGGATATGTCGATGCGTTTGAGACCGTCAAAACGGCGGTCAGGGATGTGATGAACGGGGAGAATCCGGGTGAGATCGTCAAGCGTGATCTTCAAACGTGGTACCAAGCCCTGTTCGGGCAAAGTGTTCAGGCTGGTATTCTAAACGCCGCTCAACTTGCCGGCTATCGCAACCACCCGGTCTATATCAGAGGGTCACAGCATGTTCCGCTCAATGTCGAAGCGGTGAGAGATGCGATGCCAGCCTTCTTCAACCTGCTGCGGGAAGAAACTGACGCGATAGCGCGTGTTGTGCTCGGACATTTTATCTTCGTCTATATCCACCCCTTTCCCGATGGAAACGGGCGGACGGCACGCTTTCTGATGAATGTCATGCTGGCAGCGGCTGGTTATCCCTGGCTCGTCATCAAGGTTGAGCAGCGGGACGCCTATATGGCAGCGCTCGAAGCAGCAAGCGCCAATCAGGATATCAAGCCTTTTGCGACTTTTCTGGCCGAAAGCCTTCGACGGTGAGCTCGTGCACGTCTCTAAATGAAGCTGTGCGTCTTTCTCAAACGGATCCCGCGCGGCAAGCGTTTAGAGCTGCGGCGCTTGAGGCTGAGATCGACACCCACGTCTGAGACTTTGGTCGCGTGATAGCGCTCCAGGCACCAGACAATCCGGATGGGTCCGAGATGAGACTTTGCGCCTGAGGTGTCGGGTAACGCGTTTTGAAATTTTCGCGATTTGTTGGCTGTGAGCCAATGCAGGAGAAGCTTTTCAAAAATCAGGTTGCCAGGCGTGATCGTCAGCATCTGCGCGTCAGTGTCCAATCCTGTAGGTCCAATGGCGAAGGACCGGCGCTCATTTGCCTCTCTCAGGATTGGAAAACGCCCCGCCATGTGGTTCTCCTGGACGTTCGCTGACGCCGTACCGGCTCGGGCGACCGGATGAATTCCGGCGTGTTGCGCCTATTCCACCCCATAGGCCTTGCGCAGGAATGTGATGGCCTCTTCGAGCGTCATGCTCACTTTGAGGTCTTTGGGATTCAGCTGCCCTTCTTCCTCAATTGCGCTGAGGAACTGGCGCATATCTTCGCGCAGAGGATCGCTGACCTGCACGACGGCATTGCCAGGAAGCAATTGTGAGAGTCGGAACACATCATTGCGGTGTTTCCTGATATCACCGCCTTTGACTTTGTCATCGCCGTCGTCCCGCCGTTTGGTCAGGTCCAGAAAGGCGCGCGCCTTGAATGGGATGAGGATGGACTGATCGAGGATCGTCACGCCGTTTTCCACACGCCTGCCGTTCTGCAGGGCTTCAAAATAGACCGGATCAAGGAGGATCGCCGAAAGGCTTACAATGTCAGCTTCGGCGTCCAGCCTGATGATGCCGGTATCTGCAGGAAGTAAGAGTCCATCTGGCTCCTTGGAGAAGAGTTCGACCATAAAGGGGAACTCAGGGTGTTTCGGCTTGTGGAACCGGTAGAATTCGCGGTGCCCGCCGCTTTGTTCGCGGGCCTGATATCCTGCGGTGTTCAGAAAGTCCCGGAACCTTTCGCCAAACGCGGCATCGATGACTTCAATGCAAAGAACAACATCAGTATCTTTGGTCGCGCGGAACGGGAGGCCGGCCGTGTCAAAGAGGATGTCGCACGCCGCCCCGCCGATGATTGTATAATGATCCGGATAATCCTTGAAAAACTCACGGAACTTGTCGATTCCAACTACCATGGCACGCGCTCCAGCAATTGCTCGGCAGCCATGGCCACCCGTTCGTCTTCGTGATCCCGGAATTGCGCGTACAAGGACAATGGGTCCGCAATCTGCCCATCCGCCAATCCTGCCGGATCATAGCTCCAGGTCTCTACGGCGAAGTCCGGCTCGTCAAAATGATGCTCGCGGTATTCCTGGCTGGCGGCAAATCCCTTCCACTCAGTGGCGGCGATAGCAAAGACCTCCAGTTTCGGTGGGGATAAGTCGGTCAGCTTGGACAGTGCTGACTCGCCACCGAGTAGCATAGGTGGACGTGGGTGCGGTCCCCAGACCAGTTTCCGGCTCCGTACAGGACTTTGCAGGAGCGAGCGCACGCTTTCCATCATTTCCCGGCGGTCGCCTCGAAAGTGAAGGTGGCGCTCCCGGCCATATTTTTCCGTGACTGCCAGGCCGATAGCCACCAGATCATCGAAAGCCCGACCGATAGACATAGGCGAATATTTCAGGTCCCTTGCAAGTTCGGACGGTGTGGTCGCTGCCTCATTTCGCCGGAGCACGTAATGAAAAAAGACGGCCTGTGCAGCGGGGGAGAAGCTATCGGGTGTCGCAGATTTCCGGGTCCGGAAATGTTCACGCAAATCCATACCCAGTTCCGGCGCATAGAACTGGTTTCCGGGGACAATGAACGAAACGCCCTGTCCGATCAGACGGGACCGGTCACGGGCGCTTAGCGCTGATATACCGATGATCACCGGCCGAGCCGCCTGCGCTTCGACCAATCCGACATGCTTGGCGATATCCCCGGGCGTATCGCCGGCATCATTCACGAGCATCAGAAGGCACACCCGTCCGACAATGTCCGCGCGGTAGAAGCTATAGGCACGCGTCAGAAAAACCGGCAAATCCGACGGGGCGGATTCAGGTTCGACGCTCATAGTCGTATGCAGAATCTGACCGACATAGCTGGCAATCTGGTGAGCCAGGCGCTGGGGATCTGGAGCGGGATCATCGTTATATAACATCATGATCGGACACTAACATTGATAATGTTAGTGTTCAATCATAATGTTAACATCTTGCAATTGCCTGTAAAAAAAGGAAATTTTCACAGAGGCCCCGCTCTGAAATCCTGAAAAATGCCTCATATCCATCAGAGTGAAGGGTCTGAATTTTAGTCCGGTCGGAAGGGAAGTGGGTGTCACACCCCAGGCATCTAAACGATGCGTGTAAGGACGAAACATAAAGTCCGAAATGGCAATGATTTCAGAGGACAAGAGCCGCTGATTTGCCGGTCGAGCGCATATCGCGCTTTCGGGTCTTTCGACCCTTAGGAGACTCTATTTCGGGATGGTCGTCAGATCAAGTCAATGTTTCCAAGTCACACGCATCGTATATTGGTGACCTGCTACAGAGTAGCCGAGCCAGTTCGGAGGGCGGGTTTCGGCGTGGGTCTCGGAACCCAATGATGCCATCGTCATCGTACTTCCAGATTCTGGACCTTCGTAGCTCTTCAACGTACCGGCTGGAGCTCGCCGAAGTCAGACATTCCACGGCCCTTGGAAAATTGGTAAGGTTTCAATTTCCAGACATCTGTGGACCGACGATACTAGTGCAGGTCAGGCTGTTTACAGAAAGATCCGGAAACGCTGTGTTCGTGGTGATGGGTGCAATCACCTTCGGTGGTCTGATGCTACTCGTTTGGTAGCTTAGGCTAGCCGTACGGAATTATCTTTCTGGCGAGGCCTGCAGCTTTGTATATGTCCGGCCCAATTCGTTCATGAAGCGTCTCGCAAGTTTCGTTGATTAAATCGAGAAAGATCTCTTTCCGGGCGCCGGTCACTATGTACCGGTCTACAGTATCCTTTCCTGCCCGCTCGATAGCCTCCACATGCGGCAGCACCGGATACAATCCGAACTCTTCTGCCTTCTTGAGCATCGCCTCAGTATCGTGACTGTAGGGTTTCGAGCGTAGCTCCTTCACGGTCAGGCCATGGAGGCGGAGGAAGGCTTTGAGATAGAGCTCAATGGCGTGATTGTACTGAAAGCGAATTGGCGCCTCCGGGTGTGTCAGCTTCAAATCTAGCTGGCGGAGAGCTTTCGCGCTGGCTGCATACGAGTGCGCATAGTGGAAAAGGCCAATCGCGGTCGTTCTGTCGTCTTCAGTCATTGACTCAGATGCTCCAGACCCTACCCCAAAGATTATGATTGGCATAACTGACGAAGACAAAGAGAAAATCATTGCCTGGGCTTCAGAGCGGCGGGCCGTTCGGCGGGTATACTTGTTTGGCAGCAGGGCCAGAGGTAACCATCGGCCAGACAGTGATGTTGACTTGGCAATAGAGATGCTTGGGAAGAACCTTGAGGCGCGGTACGGCTCGTGGATCTTCTGGGATGACGAAAACAAAAAGGGCAGACAGCTAATTTTGCCCTATCCTGTTCAACTGGAATGGTATGACCCGGAAGACGTGACACTGGAGATTGTTGGTCCTGCAGTCCGCACTGATGGCATTTTGGTCTATGAGCGTGTTTAGGACTTTTTCCTGCTTCCGGAGCCTCCAATGACCTGCCTCTGGCGGAAGTGAATCGCACCCGAAGGCCAGGTTGGCCTCCATCTTCAGTTTCCGTGAGCGTCAGGATCGCTCTGCGTCAGTCATCCAAATACATGGTCGCTACCCGGCGCCATTTCGTCCAAACCTGCCGTTCATCAGAGAATCCACGATCGCCGACTTTGGGCCAGGATAGCTCCGATCGTCACCGTCGGCGACCGGCACCGGGACACCAATTGCGTCATCGAGACGTCTCCCGCTTCGCCTGATCTCGTCGATGCCCAACGCGCTACGATCGGATGCTTCAACCGAAGCCTGTATTGGCGCTTTGCACAATGTGCGAGCCTGCCTAATATGAGCGCCATGCGAAGCGATCTTGATCATCTCCCCCACGGCAAACAGCGCGAACTCCAGCGCGTGACGGAAATTCTTTTTGAAGAATTTGCCGACGCGATGAAGAGCGCCTCGTCCCCGAAGAAGAAAGATGGCCGCATCCTCAAGATTATCCTCTTTGGTTCCTATGCGCGCGGCAACTGGGTGGACGAACCGCATACCGCCAAAGGATACCTCAGCGACTATGACCTGCTGATCGTGGTAAACCAGCAAAGCGTCGTCGACTTTGCCACCTACTGGTACCGGGCCGAAGACAGGCTGATGCGTGACCCGGGCATTAAAACCCCGGTCAATTTCATTGTCCACACGATGGATGAGGTGAACAACGCCCTCGCCCAGGGTCAGTACTTCTTTTCCGACATTATCAAGGAAGGCATTGCACTCTACGACCTGAAGGGCAACACGCCCTTCATCACACCCAGGCCGCAGACGCCCGACGAAGCTCTGGCGACCGCAGTGAAGCATTTTGAGCAGCGTATGGAGGGCGTACAAAGCGCCCTCGAATTTTACGCGTTCGGTCTGAACGGTGCGCGCTACAATGATGCGTCCTTCATGCTCCATCAGGCTGTTGAACGCCTGTATGCCTGCCTCCTCCTTGTAGAGACGAACTACTCGCCTTCGACTCACAGCATTAAATTCCTGCGCTCTCTGGCCGAGCAGATTGACTCGGAGCTGATCGCTGTCTGGCCACGCGAGGCAAAGCATGACCGGCGCCTGTTCGAATTGCTGAAACGCGCCTATGTGGATGCACGCTATTCAGAGCATTATACCATTACCGCCGAAGAACTCGTCTGGCTGGGCGAGCGCGCGGAGATCCTGCGAACCCTTGTTGAAACCCGGTCGCGCGAAAAGATCGAGCAGCTGAGAGCTAGCGCGCTAACCGGGATATGACCTCTCCAATGCTGTTCGCGGTTACATTTCGTGTCGCGGCTGCATGTTCATGCATCGGCAGGTACCGGAACGTGTGTCTAACGATTGGCCCTTTGCGGACGTTCCCATGCCCATGAACCTCCACTACGTTTCTCGAATAATTGACGAGCATTGCGCGGCCAGAATTGTAGCTTCGTGTAGTGAGACGTTGCGATTGAACCACGGTGTCTTTAGGCCAGTGTTTGAAGGAACTAGTGGAGGCAGGAGCGGCCATGATCACGGATATTTTCTCGCGGCGATATAAAGACGTCGTGATACGCTCGCAATACTTCGAGGAAGATCGGCGCTTCATGAACCAGGCAGCCGTCATGGTATTGGACCCACTTTGGATGGGCCAAGAATCAGACAAGCCGTCCGACTATACTGAACAAAGCCTCAAGCCCGTACATGACGCGTTGGCCATGGAGCTTGGGCGCGAGTCGCTGTCAGACCGATGGTGGTTTTCGAAGCGGACTTGGAACGGCAACACCACAACAGATTCCCATGCTTACAGCCTGTCGAAGATTTGCAGAAACTTTCTGACAAAGCTTCCTGACAACTTGGAGGCCGCCGACTCCCACGTGAAGGATCGCCTGAGCTTCATCGAATTGGCGTTTCAGTATCGTTTGCGCGCAATTCAGAGAGCTAACTTGGAACTTCCCGCGAGAATCACAGAAGCGGAGCGTGCTGATGCTGCTCCGCATCGTGGGCCGGGCATACGGTTGCCAGGTAGGCGAGCAGATGGTGTGCGGGCGTCAAACGCCAGAATGAACGAAACTTTCGCGAACTTGGTCGATGAGCTTAATCAACGGATCAAGCTCGCAAACTATCCGCTGAGCTTCCATAACGGGATGCTGCAACTCGCTTTAGACGACACCGTCACAGCGCAGGTTGCGAAGCCATTCTGGGCGCTGGTCTCTACGCCGATATGGAAGAACGTGGACGAACAAATCAAAGAAGCGATCGACCGCAGGGACCGTGCTGACCGAACAGCCGCTTTTCATGCCGTGTGCGCTCTCGAAAGCGCGATAAAGATTATTTCGGACACAAAAGGTTGGACGACCAGCAAGGAAAAGGGTGCGTCCAACTACATCGACAATCTGGTCAGCGAAAAGAACGGCCGCTTTATCGACGTGTGGGAATCTGAGATGCTAAAATCGATGTTCGGTGATGTCCGGAACCCCTTTGCCCATGGTCCCGGCCAAGGTCCCATGCCTAAGCTATCAGATGACCAAACGGACTGGGCCATCGACACATCTATGTCTTGGATCAAAAGCCTAATCCGCCGGATGTAGTGCCTGCGGCATCAACGTGACTATCGAGTGACTACTTTCGGCAGCGATTTTCTGCCTGTCGATGATTAAGCGTCGTGCGGCTCGAATGGGCGCAAAAAGAGACGAAACATATTGTTCGCAAACGAGGCTGATTGCCGAATATTCTTATGACGTTCCATTGAAACTTTGCGACAATTTCCACGGAGTGCATTAAATACATCGAATGGATGAATTTTTACCAGAGAGCACGCTTGAGCGCCTAAACATGATGGAAGGCATATTGATTGATTCAGCAACCGGAGGTTCGGATCAAAATCATGTCTACGAACATCTTCGACGGGAATTTATGGGCGATCCTCAAATTAAAAGCCGTCTGCCGGATTTTGTGCGCACTTATAGGAACCTGAGCGCGTTTTGGCCTTATATAAAAAACCAGGCACCCACTTACGCGGAGCGTCGCCAAATCATTAGCGCAGCGTTCACCGCGGTAGTCGAGTACCTCGAAGGTGCTGCACGCTCCCCTATGGACGATGCTACATCTGACAGTCTAAAGACTTTCGATGCCGATGGCGTACATGAGATTTGGATGAAAGCTCTTGATAGACGCTCTTCCGATCCTGAAGGCGCAATTACGATAGCTCGAACGCTCTTAGAGACGGTGCTGAAGCGTATCGCTGAAGAGATGCCAATCACCTACACAGATAAAGACGATCTGCCAAAGCTCTACAATAATGTTTCCAAAGAATTGAAACTCGCTCCAAGCGAACATAGCGAGGACTCGATAAAGAGAATTCTCGGTGGTGCGACGACAATTGTTCATGGTCTTAGTACGTTGCGAAACCGTCTTTCAGATTCTCATGGACGGGGCACAAAGCTTCCAGTCAGGCCGTCTGCGCGACACGCCTCTCTTGCCGTTAATACAGCAGGTGCAATAGCTACTTTTTTAGTTGAGACGTACGAAGTGAGAAAAAGCGAAACGCCTTAGGACAGTGCCTTAATGTGGCTGATTGGGCTAGCAGATGGTTTCGTCCGCTTTCGGAATTTTCTGACGACCGCTGTGGCGCAATAGAAGACGTGAGCCGAAAGACTAATCGGGTGGTTCCATTGATCTAAAACCTAAAGTAGTATGCGGCTAGAACCATCATTGGGGGCTGCTTTGCCGGACGCCAAAGACGCAGAATACTTCTTCAACACCCTTCCCGGGAAGGTGATTCATAGCAAAAGAATAAATGATGCGCCTTCTGGGCGCGGCATCAGAATTTTGTCTGAAATCGTGGAATCCGCTGAAGAAGTAAAATTCACTACCGACCTAAATGAAATTACAATTCGGGAGACCCCACAAGGACGCTCGCGAATCAAAGCGACTGTATTTGAGGACAATCGCGCGATAAAAGTCTTCACTATTCAGAGATACCTGCGCGTTGGCAGTTCACAAGTTCCACACAAAGAAGAACACTTTTCATTCGTAGGCGAAGAGATCACGAGGCTGAAAAAGTTTCTGGCCTCAATTGAAACGATTTCGTTCGACGGCAACGGCAAAGGGCGAATTTCGGACGCAGACTTGGACGGTTTAATTGTCGGTACACTGCAGGCTCGCAAGCTAATCGACAAGAACTCTGAGGTTTTTGTCCAGCTTATGCAGAATGAGAATTGGGAAAGAGACATTGTTGCCCTTGGTTATCGACGAAATCAGCTGCAAAATTTTGAAAAGCTCCTAAACGACCGTGAGTACTTTGAAGCTCAGCGGGCGCTAATCGGTGGATCAGCAGAGCGCGTTTGGCAGAACTTCTTTGAACAGAATACTTGGATATTCGGCTATGGCTTGTCCTACCAATTTCTCAGTGCTTTGGATGGCCGGAAACTTGAGCAGATTGTAAGTGGTGTTTCTGTCAGCACCGTAGGGAAAAGAATAGACGGATTGTTGAAAACCAAGGGTGCGCTGGAAGCTCTATGTTTTGTGGAGATAAAAACGCATGAGTCCCCTCTGCTTAAAGAAAACTTCTATAGAACTGGCGCATGGGTCCCATCGGAACACTTAGCCGGGGGTGTCTCTCAACTTCAGGCGACTGTTAGAGCGGCGAGTAAGTTGCTTCAGGAACATTTTGAAGCTGTAGATCGTGAAGGTAACCCAACCGGCGAACTACTACATAACATTTCGCCGGGTTCTTTTTTGGTCGTTGGTAAGCTGTCTGAATTCGAAACGGAGAACGGACCCAACTTACAGAAGTACGCTTCTTTCGAGGACTATCGACGTAGTCTGATTCGACCGACAGTTTTGACGTTTGACGAACTCTATGAGCGGGCGTCTTACATTGTGGAGCACGCCGAGTAGCGAGCAACATTCTCACTCAAATCTGCACGCAATAAACCTAGTTCGCTCAACAAGGATTGATGACCGCCGCCGGGATAGTCCGGATTTCCACAACCGGGGCAAAAGCAGCCGTTGCGCTTTGGACGAGCAGCAGATGGCTAGTTATCTATAAGTCTGGTCCTTGTATTCGAGCGATACCTTCGTTCCCGCTCTGCTGTAGGTCGAGCAGGCTTGTTCCATCAACTACGGGCAAAGTCATCATTGGTGCGATCAAACAACCGGTAGCATGATTTTCATTTTCCCAGCTGCGGCTGACGACACCCTTCGTGAGTATGCCTCCACCAACTAGTATTGGCCCGCCGCTCATTTTACCTGGGATTTTCGCCTCAAACTCAAAATTTGGGCCTGGGGTGGAATTTTGCTTTTTGCTAATGTTGTCAGAAAGAACATTGGTGACAGCGCCAACTGAAACAAACAGCTCAGGCTGGTAATCGTCGCCCTGCAATCGGATGTTCCGCATTCCTGCATATCCGATAGCAACTGCTCGGTCGCCAATTGCGAGACTGTGAAGACCAATGTTCAGCGGCTGGTAAGGACCGATGAGGGGTTGCTCACGAACCTTGCAAAGTCCCACATCATGCAACAGCCGAAATTCTGGCTCTTGGTGAATTAATGGGCTCTCTACGTTTTGTCCCCAATGAGAAGTCCACTCAAATGGACACAGGAACCATTTGGCTTCACGCATCGCTGGGTGAATATCAAATGGCGCATTTCTCATAGCTGGATTTGCGGGCAGCATTGCTCCAAAATTTAGCGAATCGCTGAGTTTATGCTTGCCCTTTTCTATCTCGGTGACTGACGAATAGTTTTCATCAATCGGGTCACGCAGAACATGAGCCGCTGTCAGCAAATACCCAGAGGCACTTATAAAGAAGCCTGTACCTATGCAATGCGCCTCCTCGTCGCCCGTATTCCAAGCGACAATTGGAACAATGCTCTGGCGAAGTAAAAATTCTGTTGGTCCGAACGATCTAAAGAAGTCGCTCAGAGATCGACCCGGCCGATTAGACAAGAATTCGACTTCACTTTTTATTCCAAAGAATTCTCTCGCGAAGCCTTCTCGAGGCTTTAGGTCGATCCCCTTCATGTCTTGGACCGCCCATTTGCCAGCCTCATTCCTCCTCCATATGGATTTCAGAATACCTATTTCTTCAGATTGAGTTTCTTCCATATGGCCGGTTTAGCCTATCAGTGGGCGCCCTCAAAGCTGGCAACTGGCTAAAGGATTTGATCGCAACGCTCTGCTTTTCGCTCACCTCTGCGATCGGCTGATTGTATCCATCCGATGTTCAATCCGAGCGGATTGAAATCACCTAAGTCGGTCGCTCTTTAGGTCCGCTTCCGGGATGTTGAAGTCGAAGCGCCAACTACCGATTCTTAACAAAAACAGCCACCGGCCACACGGCAAACAGATACTCAACCCAACCAATTCGCTATGAGGTCCCCGACTCTGTCGGCTGCTTTCGCGAGATGCCGCGCGTCCATGTGGGCGTAGATTTCCGTCGTCTTCGGCCTCTTATGCCCAAGGAGCTTTCCCGCCATATTCAGGGTTTCGCCGATCATGATCGCGTGACTGGCATAGGTGTGCCGAAGGTCATGAAGACGGATGTCTTTTGCCAACCCGACCAGCGGGCGGATCGCTCGCCAGGCCGCGTCGATTGAGGCGATAGGCTTCGCCGGGTTAGCTTGGTGCGGGAACACAAATACGGATGATGCGCCTCGCTTGCGTCGATCAAGCAATGCCAACGCAAGATGGGACAGAACGACATCACGCTTGCCTGTCTTGGTGGAGCTGAGGCTCAGTTTGTCGCTGCCAACTTCAGCCCAGGTCAGTCGCGCGATCTCGCCCGACCGGCATCCGGTCAACAGGATGAGCCGGATCGCATCGGCGACATCGCGCCAGCGAATTGGAGGCGCTTCCAACCATGCCCCGAGCTGTGCCAGTTGCTGCGCATTGAGAAGGCGACCCCTCGCGCGCCGCGTATTGCGCCGTATCGGTTTCGAAGGATCAGGTGCGTCCGGAGGCAGAACACCTGATTCACGTGCAAACTTCAGCATGCTCCGCAAATGCGAGAGAGCCTGATTGGCACCGCCCGGACTGGTGGTGCTGTAGGCATAAAACCACTCGGCAATGTCGCTGGTCGTGAGACGGTTGATAGCTTGGTCTCCGAGCGCAGGCAGGATCGAACTGTTGAGATAGATCTGGATCGCTTTGAGTGTTGATGGCTTCCAAACCTCACGTTTCGCCTTCAGGAACCTT
>NZ_LADU01000008.1 GCF_000961795.1 Hyphomonas sp. BRH_c22 | reverse complement strand
GTTCGATGTCGCCCGCTATGGCGACCGGATCGAATGCACGCTGTCGGCGCAGAGCTTCCTGCACAGGCAGGTGCGCTCGATGGTGGGGTCACTGGTGGAAATTGGGCGCGGCAAGCGCGATGCGGCCTGGCTGCTGGACATCCTCGCCGCCGCCGACCGCACGGCCTGCGGCCCGGTCTCGCCGCCTGACGGCCTGTTCCTGGAGAAAGTGGATTACGACTGACGCTGCGCGTGCGGCGCCTGTGAGGGCGCTTGGGGGGTGGTTTGCTGGTTTTCGGGATCGGGTTTGCGGTCAGGTGTCGGGCAAGGGCAGTGTTTGACCCAGCCCTGCGCTTACGCTTGGGCCTGCTGCGGGGCAATCGCGGTGCGATTGCTGATCCCTGCGCAGCGTAGGCTGGGGACACGGAGCATGTGAGACTTCAGGCGCGATTGCGAGCGCCAGCCGCGCCGAGACCGGCGCGCGAAAGCTCTGCGGCCCCTGCCCCGGCGCATCCGTCACATAGCGAATGTAGACATTGCCCCGGCGGTCGACGGCGAGCAGCACGCCGCGCCCGGTTGCCCTTTTCCAGCGGTCAAGATTCCACAACTGCCACCAGAGCCATGGCCAGAAGAGGACATGGACGTGCGCATAGAGGGGGGCGTGCCGGGGGTGCATGGGGGCATTATAGGGGCAGCCCGGAGGGGGTTGGATAGATTGGCGCTGGTGCAGATCGGTGTGCTGCGCCGGCTGGCAGGTCGATGCAACGGACTGCCGGAAACGCGTCCTCAGGCTGCCCCGCCGTTTCGAACGCCCGTTTCATCCCGTGGCTGTGTGAAAACGGCGCAAATCAGTTCATGGTGTTTGCATCCGAACAGGAGGCTGCCATGGGACGGTTTGTCGAAGGCGAGGATCGCGCACAGCAGGTGCTGCTTCCTCCCAGTCTTGAGGACTATGTTGGTGAGGACAATCCGGTCCGGGTCGTCGATGTTTATGTCGACGAACTTGATCTGGCCGAATTGGGGTTTGCGCGGGTGATGCCGAAGGCGACCGGCCGACCTGCCTATCATCCCTCGACACTTCTCAAGATCTATCTCTATGGCTACCTGAACCGCATCCAGTCGAGCCGGAGGCTGGAGCGTGAGGCCGGCCGCAATATCGAACTGATGTGGCTGACCGGGCGGCTGGCTCCGGACTTCAAGACGATTGCCGACTTCCGGAAGGATAATGGCCCGGCGATCCAGGCGGTGTGTGCGCAGTTCATTGCCCTGTGCCGAGAGATCGGCCTGTTCGTTAAAGCCGTGGCGGCTATCGACGGGGCGAAGTTCAAGGCCGTCAATGCCCGCGACCGGAACATCACGAGAGGCAAGCTGAAGCGACGGATCGAGCAGGTCGAGACCAGCATCGGGCGTTACCTGCAGTCGCTCGATGCCGCCGATGCGCAGGAGGGAGATGTTGCGGAGGAAAAGGTGGGGCGCTTGCGGGAGAAAGTCGCTGCGATGAAAGCGAAACTGCAGGAGCTGAAATCGCTCGAAGCCACGGTGATCGCCAGCCCCGATCACCAGATATCGCTGACTGATCCTGATGCCCGGGCTATGGCGACGAGCCTGCGTGCATCAGGCATGGTTGGCTATAATGTACAGACAGCTGTTGATACTGAGCATCATCTCATCGTCGCGCATGAGGTGACGAACGATGTGAACGACAAGGCGCAACTCTCGCCGATGGCGATGAAGGCCAGGTCAGCCATGGGCACCGACACGCTCGATGTCCTTGCGGACCGGGGTTACTTCAGTGGCTGGGAAATCCTCGCCTGCAATGCGCAGGACATCAGCCCCCTCGTTCCGAAACCTTATACATCGGGCGCGAAGGCTGCGGGCCGGTATGGCAAGGATGACTTCCTCTATGATCCGGATGAGAATGCCTATCGCTGTCCGGCTGGCGAGATGCTGACCTACAGGTTCACCAATGTTGAGAAGGGTCAGACGCTTCACTCATACTGGACGACCCGCTGCGAAACCTGTGCCCTGAAACCCCATTGCACGACCGGGCCGTTCCGGCGCATCAAGCGCTGGGAGCACGAGGGTGTCGTCGATGCCATGCTCAAGCGTCTCAATGGCATGCCCGACGCCATGAACATCCGCCGCCGGACGGTAGAGCATCCGTTCGGCACGTTGAAATCCTGGATGGGGCATACTCACTTCCTGACCAAGGGGATGGAGAAGGTCAAAACCGAGATGAGTCTCTGCGTTCTGGCCTACAATCTGAAGCGGATGATCGCGATCCTGGGTGTGGAGCCTCTCATCACTGCGATCCGGGCGTAATGGACGTCTTCGGTTCGAACTCGGATCACGCCCGCTGAGGGTAAATCCAAGCAAGGCCGGGAAATCTGTCGATCTCACAACGCGTTTTTACACAGCCACTCCCGGAAGCTGACATTGGCGAGTGATGAGGTTCGAGAATGCAAGCCGCACAACTCTCCGCAAGACTACTTGGGACCCTGCTCGTCCGCGAATAATGGAGAATGGTTCGCATTCGCCTGACACCACCAAACGATCTGCATTTCCTATATTCTTTAGGGGGTAATACATATTGTTGGCGCCGTCTGGGGGCGCCATCATTCTGCCAACTCAGCGATCCGTTCGTGTTCTGAGCGATTCCTACAAGCCAATCAGGAGGATAAAATGCGCAAGACTTCGGTATCTCTTTTCGCCATAATCGCCGCTACTGTGGTTCCCGCCACTCTGGTCATGATGGCAAGTCCGGCCCATGCCGAAGAAGCTCAGGCCGAAGAAAAGGTCATGTCCAATCAGGACTGGTGGCCGAACCGCTTGGACCTGAGTGCGCTGCGTCAGGACGACGCTGGGGCCAATCCTTATGGCGCAGATTTCGACTATGCTGCGGAGTTTGCCACGCTAGACCTCGACGCAGTCAAGAAAGATATCGAAAGTGTCCTGACCACCTCTCAGCCGTGGTGGCCAGCCGACTATGGAAACTACGGCCCGTTTTTCATCCGCATGGCCTGGCACAGTGCGGGCACCTATCGCGTCGGTGACGGGCGCGGCGGAGCTGGCGGAGGTGAGCAGCGTTTTGAACCGCTCAACTCCTGGCCCGACAATATCAGTCTCGACAAGGCGCGCCGCCTTGTCTGGCCGATCAAACAGAAATACGGCCGCAAGCTTTCCTGGGGTGACCTGATGGTTCTTACGGGCAATGTCGCGCTGGAGAACATGGGCTTCGAAACCATTGGTTTTGCCGGTGGCCGGGTTGATGCTTGGGAACCGGACTTGGTGTTTTGGGGGCCGGAGACGAAGTTCCTCGCCGCTGACCGCTTCGACAAGGACGGGAATCTCATTGGTCCGCTCGCGGCAACCCAGATGGGTCTGATTTATGTCAATCCGGAAGGCCCAGGCGGCAATCCTGATCCTCTTGCGGCCGCGAAAGCCATTCGCATCGCTTTCGGCAACATGGCGATGACCGATGAAGAGACCATCGCGCTGATCGCCGGCGGACACACGTTTGGCAAAGCGCACGGTGCCCACAAGCCGGACGAATGCGTCGGCCCCGATCCCACGAGCGCGGGCATGGAAAAGCAGGGACTTGGCTGGGAGAACACGTGCGGCAAGGGCAACGCCGAGGATACCGTCTCCAGCGGACTGGAAGGCGCATGGTCAGCCAACCCGATAGCCTTCACAACGCAATACTTTGACAATTTGTTCGGATTCGAATGGGTCCAGACGAAAAGCCCGGCGGGCGCGACACAGTGGATTCCCTCCACCCCCTTTGCTGCCAAGCTGGTCCCTGACGCCCATGTCGAAGGCAAGCGGCACGCGCCGATCATGTTCACCACGGATATAGCCCTGAAAGAAGATCCCGGCTTCCGCGTGATCTCACAGCGCTTCCACGACAATCCTGATGAGTTCGCCGCCGCCTTTGCGAGTGCCTGGTTCAAGCTGACCCATCGCGATATGGGGCCAAGTGCCCTCTACCTGGGTAGCGAAGTACCGAAGGAAGCCTTCTCGTGGCAGGATCCGCTTCCAACTGCGGATTACGCGGCGATTGACGCATCAGACGTGAGCCAGCTCAAGAAGAGTATCCTTGCGACTGGCCTGACCGGTCCGGAATTGGTCAAGGCTGCCTGGGCCTCCGCATCAACCTTCCGCGGGACTGACATGCGCGGCGGAGCCAATGGCGCCCGCGTCCGGCTGGAACCGGCCAAGAATTGGGCCGTCAATGACCCAGCCGAACTGACCAAGGTACTCGGCAAGCTCGAAGGTGTTCAGAAGAAATTCAACAGCTCAGCCACCGGCAACAAGAAGGTCTCGATCGCAGATCTTATCGTGCTGGGCGGCAATGCGGCCATCGAACAGGCGGCTAAGAAGGCAGGCCATGACGTGACTGTGCCATTTAGCCCAGGCCGTGTGGATGCCACGCAGTCGCAGACCGATGTCAAATCCTACGAGTACCTGCGGCCCCACGCTGACGGGTTCCGTAACTATTACGGCATGGACAGCGACCTTCCACCGGCGCAAATGCTGGTAGACAAGGCCAGCATGTTGGAACTGACCGTTCCTGAGATGGCGGTGCTGGTTGGGGGCATGCGCGCACTCGATGCAAACACCGGACACTCGGCAAATGGCGTCTTCACCAGCCGTCCTGGCACGCTGAGCAACGACTTCTTCGTCAACCTGCTCGACATGTCCACGAAGTGGGAGAAGTCGGCGAAGACCGAGGGTCTTTACGAAGGGTATGACCGGGCCAGCGGCAAGCTGAAATGGACTGCCACTCCGGTTGATCTGGTCTTCGGATCGAATTCGGAGCTCCGGGCGGTTTCCGAAGCTTATGCCTCCGATGATGCGAATGAGTTGTTCGTGAACGACTTTGTTTCCGCTTGGGCCAAGGTAATGAACCTCGATCGTTTCTGAGCAACATTGGGGAGTCCCCCGCACAGGAGGACACGGATGTGAGCATAGAGCACGATGTTCATCAACGCGGATAACGCGAACTAAGCGTTATCCGCGCTCACCTGCCAGCAGGCGGCCTTCATGGTGACGCGGCCGTCGGATGCCTTGTGCTGCTGCAGCAGCTGGATGAGCGCATCGCGGACTTGCGCCTCGTCGATGCCCTGCGCTTCCAGCAGGCGCGAGAGCGGGCCGAGCTGCATCATGAAACCGGCCGTCGACAGGGCATCATCGCCCGGCAGCACGATGGCGGTTTGGTTCGATGTCGCCCGCTATGGCGACCGGATCGAATGCACGCTGTCGGCGCAGAGCTTCCTGCACAGGCAGGTGCGCTCGATGGTGGGGTCACTGGTGGAAATTGGGCGCGGCAAGCGCGATGCGGCCTGGCTGCTGGACATCCTCGCCGCCGCCGACCGCACGGCCTGCGGCCCGGTCTCGCCGCCTGACGGCCTGTTCCTGGAGAAAGTGGATTACGACTGACGCTGCGCGTGCGGCGCCTGTGAGGGCGCTTGGGGGGTGGTTTGCTGGTTTTCGGGATCGGGTTTGCGGTCAGGTGTCGGGCAAGGGCAGTGTTTGACCCAGCCCTGCGCTTACGCTTGGGCCTGCTGCGGGGCAATCGCGGTGCGATTGCTGATCCCTGCGCAGCGTAGGCTGGGGACACGGAGCATGTGAGACTTCAGGCGCGATTGCGAGCGCCAGCCGCGCCGAGACCGGCGCGCGAAAGCTCTGCGGCCCCTGCCCCGGCGCATCCGTCACATAGCGAATGTAGACATTGCCCCGGCGGTCGACGGCGAGAAGCACGCCGCGCCCGGTTGCCCTTTTCCAGCGGTCAAGATTCCACAACTGCCACCAGAGCCATGGCCAGAAGAGGACATGGACGTGCGCATAGAGGGGGGCGTGCCGGGGGTGCATGGGCGCAGTATAGGGGCAGCCCGGAGGGGGTTGGACACGTTAGCGGGGGCGAAGGCCAGATGCGTTGTAATCACTGCCAGGTCATCGCCGCCGGACTGCCGGAAAGGCAGGCCCGGTGAACCTGTCCTTCGCATACAGGTTTCATGTGTCTCCGTCGTTGACCGGCGCGACAAGGCGATCATGCAGTTCACGAATTTTCGCGTTGAGCGCATGCAATTCACTCGCTGACATGCCGGATCTCCGCGCCAGGTTGGCGCTGACGCAACCGGCTGAGCCTCTCAGTTCCCGGCCCTTGTCTGTAAGGCCGATCAGCACCTGACGTTCATCCTCCGGGTTGCGGACGCGGCTTACATAGCCGGCCGCTTCGAGCCGCTTCAGGAGCGGCGTCAGGGTGCTTGCTTCGAGTTCCAGCTGGCCTGCAAGTTCGCTGACGGATTGGTTGTCACAATCCCAGAGCAGATTGAGAACCAGGTATTGCAGATAGGTGATGCCCAGCTCATCCAGGAGCACTTTGTGGATCCGCTGGATGGCGAGGTTTGCCGCGTAAATCGTGCGGCAGACGTGCTCGCTCAATGGCGGCGGGAACGCCGGCTGTGTCTTGGCGTCGGGCATCTCTCATTCCTTCTTCGCTCTGCCGGATCATAGTCTTTATCGCGAAATTACCTATCGCGATAAATATAGGGGTTGACGCGGAAATCTCAATCCACTATCTGTTACTTATCGCGATAATGATTATCGCGATAGTTTTCTGGAGACCTCCAATGTTGAAATCCCTTCTTTCTGCGGTCGCCCTCTCCACCCTCGCGGCCTGCCAGGTTCCTGCAACCAACCCTGCCCTCAACGCCTCAACTCAAGGAGACATTCAAATGTCCACAATCACCACCAAAGACGGCAACCAGATCTTCTACAAGGACTGGGGCCCGAAAGATGCCCAGCCCATCGTGTTCCACCATGGCTGGCCGCTGACCGCCGACGACTGGGACAACCAGATGCTGTTCTTCCTGTCGGAAGGCTACCGCGTCATCGCCTTTGACCGCCGCGGCCAGGGCCGCTCCACCCAGACGGACATCGGCCATGACATGGACACGTTTGCCTCCGATACGGCGGACCTTGTCGCCGCGCTCGACCTGAAGAACGCTGTCCATATCGGCCACTCCACCGGCGGCGGCGTTGTCGCCCGCTATGTCGCCACGGCAGAGCCGGGCCGGGTTTCCAAGGCGGTGCTGATCGGCGCGATCACGCCGATCCTCGGCCAGACGGAGTCCAACCCGACGGGTGTTCCACTCGAAGTGTTTGACGGCTTCCGCAAGGCGCTGATCGAGAACCGGGCACAGTTCTACCTCGATGTGCCCTCGGGCCCGTTCTACGGCTTCAACCGGGAAGGCGCTGAGGTCAGCGAAGGTCTGATCCAGAACTGGTGGCGCCAGGGCATGGCCGGCAGCGCGAAAGCCCAGCTGGACACGATCACCGCCTTCTCGGAGACGGACTTCACCGAAGACCTGAAGGCGATATCCGTCCCTGTCCTCGTGATGCACGGCGAAGACGACCAGATCGTTCCGGTTGACGAAACCGCCCGCCGCGCCGTCAAGCTGCTGCAGAACGGAACGCTGAAAACCTATGAAGGCCTGCCGCACGGCCTGTTTGCGACGCAACCGGATCTGATCAATGCAGATCTTCTGGCTTTCATCAAAAACTAGGTCCACCGAGGTCCGGGCCGCTCCACAAGCGGCCCGGACTTTTTTTGCGCATCCGGCACGACAAGATTGCCTGAACGACTTTGCGCCGTGTGCAGATCAGGCGTTGTCGGCGGTCACGCGCCAGCAGGCGGATTTCATGGTGACGCGGCCGTCGGGCGCCTTGTGCTGCTGCAGCAGCTGGATGAGCGCATCGCGGACTTGCGCCTCGTCGATGCCCTGCGCTTCCAGCAGGCGCGAGAGCGGGCCGAGCTGCATCATGAAACCGGCCGTCGACAGGGCATCATCGCCCGGCAGCACGATGGCGGTTTCCACCGGATCAATCGCCACATTGGCCCAGCCTGCGTCTGACAGGATGCGGGCGACCCGGTCCTTGTCCTGGAAGGCGAACGGGCCGGGCGCGGTGGGGTCTGCCGGCGGGGGCGCTTCCTTGAGGAAGGGCATGGCGGCCTGCAGCGGCGCCAGCGCCCAGTCATTGACGGCGAGCCCCTGCCAGCAGACGAATGCCATCCTGCCGCCCTGCCGGACCGATTGGCGGATATTGGCGAAGGCGGCCGCCGGATCGTCGAAGAACATGACGCCGAAGCGCGAGATCACGATGTCGGCAGCCGGGCTGGCCGTGTAAGTGCTGGCGTCAGCGAGTTCGAACCGGGCGGGCGCACCGGACGCTACTGCACGCGCACGGGCGAGTGCGATCAGGGGCGCCGACACATCAACGCCGAGCGCGCCCTGCCCCGCGCCGGTTTCAGCCGCCGCACGCAGGGTGAGCGCCCCGGCGCCGCAGCCGATATCCATGACAAACTCATCCGGCTTAAGACCTGCCCGGGCGAGGACCGTGTCGGCGAAGGGCGCCAGCATGGCATCCAGCCGGTCCGACTGGTCCACCCATTTCTGGCCGGCCGGCCCGTTCCAGTATTCGACCTGATCTGCATTGCTCATCGGTGGCAGTCCTTTGTGCGGGGGGTGGGGTTCGGGGGGCTGCTCAGGCCAGGGCCTCGTGCAGCAGGGTCAGCGCTTCCAGCGCGAAGAGGCGCATATTGGCCTCGCGGTCTGACAGGCCGGTTTCGAGTGTGCGGGAAATCTCGATCTGCGCGCCTGACACGGCGACACAGGTGTGCCCGGCGGCATCGCCATAGCCATTGCCGGACGGGCCGGACGCGCCGGTTTCGCAGAGGCCCCAGTCGGCATCGAGCTTGCCGCGGATCGTGCGGGCCATCATGCTTGCATAGGGTTCGGTGGAGGAGCGCATGCCCTCCGGCATGTCGGCCCGGCCGAGGCCCATCAGGCCGCGAAAGGCCTGCGGCGTGTAGATCACGCCGCCGCCGCGATAATAGGCCGACGCGCCGGCCACGGACAGAAGCGCCGCAGAGATCAGGCCGCCGGATGAGGATTCAGATACCGCAACGGTTTCCCGCCGGGCCTTGAGCCGCATCCCGATATCGGACGCGAGGGGAAGAAGTGTCTGCATGGCTGACATCAAGCAGGTGCGGCGGGCAGGCGCAACATGGTTCGCTGCGGCAAGGCGCGCAGATTCCTCTTGACATTCTTCTTCATTTCCACAATATTGGAACTATGGAAACGAAAGCCGCCCTCGCCCAACTCTCCGCCCTCGCCCAGGATAGCCGCCTGGCCGTGTTCCGCCTGCTCGTGAAAGCGGGCCATGACGGCCTGCCGGCCGGCGACATTGCCGCCGCACTGGACGTGCCGCCGAACACGCTGTCGGCGCAGCTGAACATCCTGTCCCAAGCCGGACTGGTGACGGGGCAGCGGCACGGCCGGTCGATCATCTATACTGCCAATTTCGGTGCGATCAGTGGCCTGATTGTCTTCCTCATGGAGGATTGCTGTGCAGGCCGGGAAGATGTGTGCGCACCGGTTCTGGAACTGGCCCGTTCGGCCTGCTGCTAAATTCAAAACAAAGGAAAAACCATGAAACGCCTGCATGTTCACATCGCTGTCGATGACCTGACCCGGTCGATCGATTTCTATTCAACCCTGTTCTCGGCCGAGCCGACCGTGCTGAAAGCCGACTATGCCAAGTGGATGCTCGACGACCCGCGCGTCAACCTGGCGATCAGCCAGCGTGGCGCGAAAGCCGGTGTGGAACACCTTGGCATACAGGTCGAGACGGGCGACGAACTCGCCGAGGTCTATGAGCGCCTCGGGCGCGCCGATGCCTCCGTGCTGGAAGAAGGCGCGACAACCTGCTGCTACGCGAAATCGGAAAAGAGCTGGGTGCAGGACCCGTCAGGCGTGGCCTGGGAAGTCTTCCATACGATCGGCGACAGCGCGGTCTATGGTGGCGGGCCCGAAGCCGCAGACGGGCGGCTCGTCTCAACGCCGACCGGCATGGCGGTGGAGCGCGCATGCTGCCCGGCGCCGCAGCCGGAGACGCGCCCCGTGGCGTCTGGCTGCTGCTAGCGGCATGGGAGTCTTTGAACGCTACCTGTCGGTATGGGTCGCCGCATCCATCCTGGCAGGGATCGGCCTCAGCCTGATCATCCCCGGCCTGTTCGAAACACTGGCAGGACTGGAATACGCAAATGTGAACTTTCCCGTTGCCATCCTGATCTGGGCGATGGTCTGGCCGATGATGATCGGCGTTGATTTCACCAGCATCGCCCGTGTGGGAGAAAAGCCGAAGGGACTGATCATCACACTGGTCGTCAACTGGCTGATCAAGCCCTTTACCATGGCCGCCCTCGGTGTGTTGTTTTTCAAGCATGTGTTTGCCGGCTTCATTCCGGCCGCCGACGCGGAGGGTTATATTGCCGGCCTGATCCTGCTTGGTGCGGCCCCATGCACAGCGATGGTCTTTGTCTGGTCACAGCTGACAAAGGGCGACCCGAATTACACGCTGGCGCAGGTGAGCGTGAATGACGCGATCATGGTGTTCGCCTTCGCGCCGCTCGTCGCCTTCCTGCTGGGTGTGACCGACATTGCCGTGCCATGGGAAACACTGATCCTGTCGGTTGCGCTATATGTCGTGATACCGCTGATCGCAGGCGTCGTGACGCGCCAGGTGCTGATGGCGCGCGGCGGGGCCGCGGCGGTGACCGCCTTCACCGACCGTATCAAACCCGCATCCGTCGTCGGCTTGCTGGCGACCGTTGTCCTGTTGTTCGGGTTCCAGGGGCAGGTGATCATCGACCGGCCTTTGATCATTGCCCTGATTGCCGTGCCGATCCTGATACAGTCCTACGCCATCTTTGCGCTTGCCTACGGCGCCGCATGGGCATGGAAAGTGCCGCACAATGTGGCCGCGCCCTGCGCCATGATCGGCACGTCGAACTTTTTTGAACTCGCCGTCGCCGTTGCCATCAGCCTGTTCGGGCTGAATTCCGGCGCGGCGCTCGCAACAGTGGTCGGCGTCCTGGTGGAAGTGCCGGTGATGCTGTCGCTCGTGGCATTCGCCAACCGCACCCGCAAAAGCTTTCCGGAACACTGAAGGATACGTCTCATGCGGATACTGTTTCTTTGTGTCGCCAATTCGGCCCGCAGCCAGATGGCCGAAGGCCTCGCACGCCAGCGCTTCGGTGACCGTGTCGAGGTCGCGAGCGCCGGGTCGAAGCCGACGGTTCCCAACCCGTTCGCCATTGAGGCCATGGCGGACATCGGGATCGATATCAGTGCGCACACGTCGAAACCGGTCGAGGCAATGAATGCTGCCGACTTCGATTATGTGATCACGCTTTGCGCCGAGGAAGTCTGCCCGTGGCTGCCGGGCACAACCCACCGGTTGCACTGGCCGATCGATGACCCGGCGAGCGATGATCCCAAGCTGACACAGGAAGACTTCCGTGCCCGGTTTGCAGCGGCACGGGACAAGATCGATATACGTCTCGCGATACTTGACGGCCTGCTGGATGTGCCCCCCGGCCCGAAAGCGCAGGAATTCCATGCGAGCATCAGGGTCGGTGACCTGCCGCGCAGCACCCGTTTCTACAGCTGGCTGCTCGGTGTCTGGCCGAAGGACTGGACGCACCGCTTTGCGACATTCCTGCGCCCGGACCTGAGCCTGAACTTTGTCTTGCTGGTGTCGGATGGCAAGACCTTGAACCATGACACGCTTTACCATCTCGGCATTGATGTCGGTACGAAGGACGGCGTGATCGAGGCGTATGACCGCGCCATCGGAGAAGGCGTCACGGTGTTCAAGCCGCCGAGAACGACCTGGCGGGGGACGCCATTGCACGAACTGTGGCTGAAGGACCCGGACGGTAATCTCATCGAGATATATGCGCGCCTCACGGACGCCGAACTGGCCCTGATGCCTGATGATAAAAACGAAGAATATCTCGTGGACGGCACGGAGCCCGCTCATGCGTGAATACTCTGTCACCGCCCGCAGGATCGACGCGCATGGTGGCGAGGCGCGGGCCAAGGAGGCGGCTCTCACCATCGATACGGATTTGTCGGGCCGCGCGGATGCGTTCAATCCGGCAGAGCTGTTCCTCGCTTCAGTCGCAGCCTGCATGTTGAAGGGAATCGAGCGGGTCACACCGCTACTCGATTTCAAGTTGCGCGGGGTCAGCATCAAATTGCACGGCGTCCGGCAGGACGCGCCGCCAAAGATCGTGTCGATTGATTACGAAATCATCGTGGATACCGATGAATCCGACCACCGCCTCGACCTGCTTCACAAGAATATCCGCAAGTTCGGGACAATTTCCAACACGGTGGCTGACGCCACCGATTTGACCGGCTCCATCAAACGAAAACCCTGAAACAGGCTGCCTCATATGATCGTCATCCATCACAACCCCGATTGCGGCACATCGCGCAATGTTCTGGCGATTATCGAGGCGAGCGGCGCAGAGCCGGTCGTGATTGAATACCTGAAAACCGGCTGGACCCGGCCGCAACTGCTCGGCCTGTTCGCGGCTGCCGGACTGACGCCGCGTACGGCCTTGCGGGAAACCAAGTCACCGGCCGCCGAGCTTGGCCTGCTGGCGCCGGGCGTTGACGACGACACGATCCTCAATGCGATGCTGGACGCGCCTGTGCTGGTCAACCGGCCGATTGTGTGCTCGCCGAAAGGGGTTCGCCTGTGCCGCCCCAGCGAGGCGGTGCTTGACCTGCTGGATACGCTGCCGCCCGGCCCCTTGCACAAGGAAGATGGCGCGCTGCTAATCGATGCGGACGGCCGCCGCGTCGGCTGACGGGGCGGCGCTAGTCGAGCACGGCCTTGACCATCGGGCCGTAGGACGAGCCGCCGAGCATGGCGATCTGCTGTCGGGCCGACACCTCGTTGATGGGTTCCTGAGGGCGCGACACCGGGTGCACCGCGCGCCGCAGCGGGCGCGTACCCGCCGGCATCGCGATGATCTCGGCAATATTGCGCGGAATGTCCATCGGATCGGTGCTGCCGCCGCCACCGCCATTATCGACGCCCATGGAGGCCGTCATCTGGGGATAGGCGGCAAGCAGGGCTTCCGGCGTTCGCGCCTTGAGCGTGGCCGACAGGGCGACCTGGTTTTCCCATATCTCGGTCGGGTAGCCGCCGGGCTCGATGATCGTCACCTCAATGCCTTGCGTCACCGTCTCATAGGCAAGCTGCTCGCTGAGCGCCTCAAGCGCGAACTTGGTCGGCGAGTAATGCGCATAGCCCGGAACGATGACGCGGCCGAGCTGGGACGTAATATTGAAGACCTGCCCGCGGCCAGCGGCGCGCATGGCGGGCAGCATGGCACGGATCATTCTTTGCGGCCCGAAGACATTGGTGTCGAAGATCAGCTGCGTGGCTGCCATGTCCTGGACTTCGATCGGCCCGGCAAAGGCGATGCCGGCATTGTTGACCAGAACATCGATCGATCCGCCCGCCGCCGCGAGCGCCTCGGCCACACCGGCCTCGACCTCAGCATCCGACGTCACGTCAATTTCAATCACGGTGATGTCGAGACCATCGCTGGCTGCGAGGGCCTTCAGTTCGTCTGCTTCCGGACGCGGAAGGTTGCGCATGGTGGCAAACACCTTGGCGCCAAGCCGCGCGTAATGCTCCGCGCCGAGACGGCCGAAGCCTGACGAACACCCGGTGATGAGGATCGACTTGCCGGACAGGTCCGGCGCGGCTGAACTTGTTTCGGCATAGGCCTGCGCGCCCGTGGCTGCGAACGCGGTCGCGGCCAGCCCGGCGCCCATCATCAGGTGACGGCGGTTGAGTTCGAGTGTCTTCGGCATGAGAGGCTCCCGTGTTTGTGCCAGTCTACCATCGCGGGACCGGCTGGTCACGCGCGGCACTTTCAGGACGAGGGCCGATCAGTCGTCGAAGCCGACAAAGGTGGCCGCCTCGTCGACCGACTTGCGGGTCGAGACGACGGCATTGGCGGGGAAGCTGTCGTCCGGCCAGCCCATGGCGACGCAGGTCTGGATCACCTGGTCATCGGGGATGCCGGCATGTTCGCGCACGACGGGGCTTTGCATGATGCCCTGGCTGTTGATGACGCAGCCGAGCCCCTTCGACCAGGCCGCGTTGACGAGGCAATTGACGACGCCGCCGCAATCGAAAGGCGCAATGTCGCTGCCCTGGATCGACTTGTCATAGGTGATCACGATCGAGACCGGCGCGTCGAACTGGCGGAAGCCGCGCAGCACCCAGTCCATGCGCTTTTCCTTGTCGTGGCGCTCGATCCCCATCGCCTCGAAAAGCTGGATCGCAATACCGATCTGGCGCTCGCGGTGGACGCCTTCATAGCCGGGGCCCATGCGGAATTCCCGGCTGTCGGGCACGCCCGCAAGGTTGCGTTCGACATTGCCCTCGCGGATGCGGTCAAGCACCTCACCCGTGACGACGTAGAAATTCCAGGGCTGGGTGTTCAGCGAGGTCGGCGCACGGATGGCCATTTCCAGCACTTCGCGGATCAGCGCCTTTGGCACGGGTTTCTGCTGGTAGCCGCGAATGCTGCGGCGGCCCATGACCACGTCCTTGAATTCCACTGGTGACCCTCCAAAAAGTAAAGTGTTTCATACTCCAGAGGCTTTGTGGGGCAGCCGGCGCCTGCCTGCCAGACCTGTCGTAGCGGCAGGCGGACGGATTCCGGTCGACACCGCCCGCTTGCCTGAATAGGCTCAGGCCATGATCAAGCTCAGCTTCTGCCTTCGCCGCCTGCCCCACCTCAGCCGGGAGGAATTCCAGACATACTGGCGTGAACAGCACGCCCCGCTGGTAGCAAGGCACGCGAAGACGCTCGGCATCTTGCGCTACGTCCAGGTGCACACGGCGCATGACGGCCTGAACGCGGCGATGCAGGCATCGCGCGGCGGCCCGGACGCCTATGACGGCGTGGCCGAGCTGTGGTTCGAAAGCGAAGAGGCCATGGCGGCGAATACGAGCGAGGCCGCCGCCGCAGCGGGCCGCGAATTGCTGGAAGACGAGCAGAAGTTCATCGACCTGGCGAATTCGCCGCTCTGGTTTGGGGACGAGCATGTGGTGGTGGGCTAGCGGTCATTTGTTCCAAGCGCATTGGCCAGATCTTCCAGCAGGTCAGCCACATCTTCCAGCCCGACTGACAGGCGCACGAGGCCATCACTGATGCCGTGCGCTGCGCGTTCTTCCGGCGAATAGGTGGAATGCGTCATGCTGGCGGGGTGCTGGACAAGGGTCTCGGCATCGCCAAGGCTGACAGCGCGGCGGATGAGGGAGAGGCGGTTCATCATGGCGATGCCGGCCTCGTAGCCGCCTTTGAGTTCGAAGGCGATCATGCCGCCGAAGCCGTCCATCTGGCGCCTGGCGAGGTCGTGCTGCGGATGGCTGGCGAGGCCGGGATAGTAAACGGCGGAGACGCCCGGCTGGGCCTCGAGCCATTCGGCCACTTTCATTCCGCTCTCGCAGTGGCGCTGCATGCGCAGCTGCAGGGTTTTCAGGCCGCGCATCACCAGCATGGCGTTGAACGGCGCCATGACGGAACCGGTCATGTCCTTGACGCCAACCATGCGGATCTCGTGGATCGCTTCGGCCCGGCCGCAGACGGCCCCGGCGACCAGGTCACCGTGTCCGCCGAGATATTTGGTGGCCGAATGAAGCACGAAATCTGCACCGAAAGAGACCGGACGCGTGAGCATGGGCGAGGCATAGGTATTGTCGACGATGACCAGTGCGCCGGATGCGTGAGCGATGTCTGACACGGCGCGGATATCGACGAGGCGCATATTGGGGTTCGCGGGTGTTTCGAAATAGACGATGCGCGTCTTGTCACTGATCGCCGCGCGCAGGTTTTCCGGGTCGCGCAGATCGACATGGGTGATCTGGATGCCGAAGCGGGAGAGGCCGTCGCGCATGAAGGCAAAGGTGCAGCCATACAGCGTCTTGTCGGTGATGATCTCGTCGCCGGGTTTGACCAGCGTCCACATCGTGGCCGAGATCGCGCCCATGCCGGAGGCGGTGCAGAGCCCGGCCTCGGCGCCTTCCAGCTCGGCAATGCGGGATTCGAGGAGTGCGACCGTCGGGTTCGAAATGCGCGAATAGATGTGGCCCTCGGCCTCACCTGCGAACAGGGCGCCGCCCTGCTCTGCCGTTTCGAAGGCGAAAGTGGAGGTGAGGTGCAGCGGGGGGGTCAGCGCGTTCTGATTGTCCTCGGGATGGTAGCCGTGATGGATGGCGCGGGTTGCAAAGCCGAGCGGCCGCGATGTGTCATAGGCCATGAACGTGTCTCCGGTGTTTGCACCAGTATAGCACACTCCAATACGCAGGTTTCGCCTCATTCTGCTGATTATCAGTTGCAAATTGACAGATTCTGCCAATAACTGGCGAAATGGATGCAACAGATGCCAAGATATTAAGTGCGCTGCAGCGCGACGGCCGCCTGACCAACCAGGAATTGTCGGCCATGATCGGCCTGTCGCCCTCACCCTGCCTGCGCCGGGTGCGCAATCTCGAAGCGGCCGGCCTGATCACGGGCTATACGGCGCTGGTGGATGAAAAGGCCTGCGGGTTTCCCATCACCGGCTTTGTGCGCATCCGCCTGACCAACCATTCCGACGAGACTGTCCGGCGCTTCGAGGAACGCATTGCCGAAACCGATGCGATCATCGACTGCTACCTGATGACCGGCAGCGAGGATTACCAGTTGCGCGTCGTTGCCCGCAGCCTCGACGATTATGAACAGCTGGTGCGCCAGACGATCCAGAAAATTCCGGGAATTGCCTCAATAGAAACCAGTTTTGCGTATGGCGTGGTAAAACAGTCGCGCAGCTTGCCAGTTCTACCTGAAAAGCGGTGATAGTCGGCAGACGCCGACCTGCTATAGGAATCGCATGACAGATACGTCGACCCCTGCCCCGAAAGCACCCAGTCTTGTCGAGACACGCAGCCCCTCGAAGCGGCGGCCGGGACGGTGGCGCATTTCAAACATTATCGACGGCCGCGCCCTGCGGGTGAAGCTGACGGCAGCGGCCCAGAACAATCTGGGAGACCCTCAGGCGGCGCGGAAGATTGCGATTGACCATTTGCATGCGGCCCTGTTTCGCGGACGCATGATCGCGCAGGAGCGCCTGCAGCAGGGCGCAGACGGACTGGATACCGCGCGCCTGCTCTGCGCCGTGCAGGATGAAGTCATCCATGCGCTGTACGACTATACGACCACCCATGTCATCCGGGCGCGCAACCCCACCGAGGCCGAGCGGATCGCGCTGGTTGCGACCGGCGGCTATGGCCGCGGCGTGATGGCGCCGTCATCCGATACCGACCTCTTGTTCCTGCGCGCCTACAAGGTCAGCCCGCACACTGAAAGCGTGATCGAATACATGCTCTACGCAATGTGGGACATGGGCCTGAAAGTGGGACACGCCTTCCGCACACCAAACGATTGCGTGAAGCTGGCGGCCGAGGATGTCACCATCAAGACATCCATGCTGGACGCACGCTTCATCTGCGGCGACGAGGCGCTGGCCAATGACATGTTCGAGCTGTTCCAGCGCGATGCGGTGAAAGGCAAGGATGCCCAGTTCATCGCCGACAAGCTGGCCGAACGCGACGCGCGCCACAATCGCCACGGCGATGCGCGCTATGTCGTCGAGCCGAACCTGAAGGAAGGCAAGGGCGGCCTGCGCGACCTGCAGACGCTCTACTGGATCACCAAGCACATGTATGGCGGCACGACGCTGGAAGACGTCATGCGCAATGGCCCGTTCACGCCGCACGAATATGCCATCTTCATCCGGGCCGCGAAATTCCTGTGGACCGTACGCTGCCACCTGCACTTCGTGACCGGGCGGCCGGAAGAGCGTCTCGGGTTTGACCTGCAGCCAGAAATCGCCTCCCGCATGGGCTATCGCGATCGTGGCGAGCAGCAGGGTGTCGAGCGTTTCATGAAACGCTATTTCCTGATCGCCAAGGATGTCGGCGGCCTGACCCGTATCCTGGCGGCCAAGCTGGAAGCCGACCACAAGAAGAAGCCGGAAGGCCTGCGCCGCTTTCTGCCCGTGCGCGCCCCGCAGGCCCTGCCGGAAAAGGGCTTCACGCTGGACAATGGGCGTATCAACGTGACCGGCGAAGAGGTGATGGCGGCCGATCCGCTCAACATGCTGCGCCTGTTCACAATTGCCCGCCGGGAGGGCAAGGACATCCACCCGGACGCGCTGACTGCGCTGACCCGCAATCTGCGCGGCATCAATGAGCCCGTGCGCGAATTGCCCGAGGCAAGGCGGCTGGTGCTAGAAGCCATCATGGGCGGCGACAGGCCGGGACAGGTTCTGCGCTGGATGAACGAGTCCGGCCTGCTGGGACGCCTGATACCGGAATTCGGCGGCATCGTGGCCCAGACCCAGTTCAACATGTATCATCACTATACGGTGGACGAGCACACGATCCGCGCCGTTGCCCATATTTCCGACATGGAGCATGGCCGCGGGGAAAAGGTGGCCCTCGTCTCGGAATTGTTCCCGCTGCTTGAAAACCGCCGGGCCCTGTACCTGGCCATGCTGTTGCACGACACAGGCAAGGGCAAGGGCGACCAGCAGATCGAAGGCACGAAGACCTCGGCACGCGCCTGCGAACGGCTGGGCCTGCCGCAGGCGGAAACCGAACTTGTGGCCTGGCTGGTCGGGCACCATCTGGAAATGAGCGAGACCGCCCAGAAACGCGATATTTCGGACCCGCGGACCGTCGCAAAATTTGCCGACCTGGTGGGCTCGCTGGAGCGGCTGCGCCTGCTCTACATTCTCACGGTTGCGGATATCAAGGCTGTTGGACCGGCCGTGTGGAACGCCTGGAAAGGCCAGTTGCTGTCAGACCTCTACAATAATACGGCAGCGGCCCTGCGCGGCGGCCGGACGGACGAGGCCGGCGTGCTGGCCGAGCTGGAAGCACGCGCCGAACGGCGCCGCGAGGCGCTGGTGGAGCAGATCGGCAGTGTGCCGGCCATCATGCTGGAAATGGAGACTGCCTACTGGACCGGGTTCGACCTTGAAGACCTTGCCTGGCAGGCGCAGGTGCTGACCGATTCCCACGATACGGTTGCCCACCGTTACCTGACCGATGGCGGCGCTGTGGCCGTCATCGTCTCCGGCGCCGACAGGACCGGCCTGTTCGCAGACCTCGCGGGCACCCTGGCCCGGCTCGGCGCGAATGTCGTCTCGGCGCAGGTCTTCACCAGCAAGAGCGGCCGGATCGTCGATATCTTCATGCTGCAGGACCATTCCAAGGGTGCTTTCGCGGCAGGCGATGCGCCCCGCATGGAACGGCTGGAACAGGCGATGCGCGACGCCCTGGCAGGCAAGGCCATCAAGGGCGATGTCAAGACACGCGCGGGACGGCGCGAGGCGGCCTTCCTTGTGCAGCCCTCTGTCCAGATCCGCGATGACCTGTCCGCCGACTATACGGTTATTGATGTCGGCGGCCGCGACCGCCCCGGCCTGCTGCACGAAGTCGCCGACGTACTGGCCGACATGAAACTGTCGATCCATTCGGCGCATGTCGGGTCTTATGGTGAACGCGTGTTCGATGCATTCTATGTCCAGACGGCCCGTGGCCAGAAACTGGGCAAGGGCGCGCGCAAGGATACGCTGAAAGAGCGTCTTCTCGCCGTTCTCGGACGCGAGGAACTTGAGGCACCGCAAACCCCGGCCCGGAAGCTGAAACGCTCCCGCGCCGTGGACAGTTTCTGAGAATTCACCCAAGGGGACTGGCATGAGCGTCGCGCGCAACACACTCGTGCAGTCTTCCCTGACGCTGGCCAGCCGCGTGCTGGGCATGGTGCGCGACATCCTGCTGGTTGCCCGTATCGGCGCCGGACCGGTCGGCGATGCCTGGGCCACGGCGCAGCAATTTCCGAACCTGTTCCGCCGCATCTTTGCCGAAGGCGCCTTTGCCTCGGCCTTCGTGCCGACCTATGCGCGCACGCTGGAGGCCGAGGGCGCCGAAGCCGCCCGGGCGGTGGCGCAGGAGGCGATGCGGGTCCTGTTTGCGGCGACGGCCGCGCTGACAATTCTGGCGCAGATATTCATGCCCTGGGTCCTGCTGCTGATCCATGGCGGCCAGGCCGATGATACGGTCCACTACAATCTCGCGGTCCTGCTGACCCGCATCACGATGCCCTACCTGACCTTCATGGCGCTGGCCGCGCTGCTGTCGGGTGTGCTGAATTCCTCGGAGCGGTTCATCCTGTCAGCGGGCGTGCCGACGCTCCTGAACCTCTGTCTCATCCCGGCCGCCTTTGTCAGCCCGGACCCGGTAACCACGGCCAAGGCCGCATCCATTGCGTATTTCATTGCCGGCGTGCTGCAGGCGGGGGCGCTTTGGTGGGGCGTCAGGCGCCAGAAGGTGCATCTCAGCCTGATCGGATTTCCGCGCCTGACACCCGCCGTGAAGAAAGTGATGATGCTCGCCCTGCCCGGCACGATCGCGGCCAGCGGTACGCAAATCAACATCATTGTCAGCCAGTCGCTGGCGAGTTTCGAAGTGGGCGCAAAGAGCTGGCTCTACGCGGCTGACCGGCTGTACCAGCTGCCGCTGGGCCTGGTCGGCGTGGCGGTTGGCGTTGCGATCCTGCCGCGCCTGTCGCGCGCCGCCCGCGCGATGGATGATACGTCCAGCCGGACAACCATGGATGAGGGCATCGGCCTGGCCATGGCGCTGACCCTCCCGGCAGCCGCCTCGCTGATGATTGCGCCCGTTTTCCTGATCGATGCCTTCTTCGTTCGCGGGGCCTTCCTGGCCGATGACGCCTTCCAGTCGGGCAGCGCCCTCTTTCATTTTGCCTGGGGCGTGCCGGCTTTCGTGCTGATCAAGGTTCTGGCGCCCGCCTATTTCGCGCGGGAAGATACGAAAACGCCGATGCGCTATGCGCTGGTCTCGGTCGCCATCAACACGGCGCTGGGCGCGGGCCTGTTCTTCTGGATGAAATCGCTGGGCCAGCAGGGCTTTATCGGCCTTGCCATTGCGACCAGTATCGCCGCCTGGGTGAACGCGATCCTGCTATGGACGACACTGGTGCGGCGGGACTGGTACCGGCCCGGGCCCCGGCTGGCCTCCGGCCTGATACGGGCGGCGCTCGCGACAGCTGCGATGTCGGCGGTGATCTGGCTGATGCTGGACAATCTCGCGCCCCTCCAGGCCAGCCTGTATGGCAGCAAAGTCCTTGCAGCGGCTGTGATCGTGCTGGCGGGCGGGTTTACCTATGCTGTCGCGGCCCTGCTGACCGGCGCGGTCAGGATCAGCGACATCCGCCGCACTATGCGGCGCTGACCAAACGCGCTATTGGCCCTGCCCATGACTGATACGACCTCCACCTATACCGGCCCTGAGCGCGTCTTTTCCGGCGTCCAGCCCACCGGCAAGCTGCACCTTGGCAACTATCTCGGCGCGCTGAAGAAGTTCGTCGCCCTGCAGGACAGCCATGAGTGCCTGTATTGCGTCGTCGACCTGCACGCGATCACGCAGCCTGTGGAAAAAGGCGCCCTCGCCGACCAGACACGCCAGATCGCGGCGGCCTATCTGGCCTGCGGCATCGATCCGGCGAAATCCGCCATGTTCGCCCAGTCCTCTGTACTGGCGCATGTCGAGCTGACCTGGATTTTCAATTGCGTGGCGCGCATGGGCTGGCTGGAGCGGATGACCCAGTTCAAGGACAAGGCCGGCAAGGATGCCGAGCGGGCATCGGTCGGCCTGTTCGATTACCCGGTGCTGATGGCGGCCGATATCCTCGCCTACAAGGCGACGCACGTTCCCGTCGGCGACGACCAGAAGCAGCACCTTGAACTGACCCGCGACATCGCCGAACGCTTTAACCGCGAATATGACGCGCCGGGCTTCTTCCCGCTGCCGGAACCCCTGATCCAGGGGCCGGGCGCGCGCATCATGAGCCTGAAGGACGGCACGAAGAAGATGTCGAAGTCTGATCCGTCAGACCTTTCGCGCATCAACCTTGTCGATACGGCCGACGAGATCTCCAAGAAGATCCGGAAAGCCAAGACCGATCTCCTGGGCGATATGCCAAGCGAGGTGGACGGCCTGAAGGGGCGCCCGGAAGTCGAAAACCTGGTCGGCATCTACAGCGCGCTGTCGGGAGAGCCCGTCGAGGCGATCCTGCGCCAGTATGGCGGACAGGGCTTTGGCGTGTTCAAGCCCGCGCTGGCGGATGTGACCGTGGCGCACTTTGCGCCCATCACAGAGCGCTTCCGCGAGATTCTCAACGATCCGGCCGAAATCGACCGGGCGCTGGCTGCAGGCGCCGATCAGGCCCGCGCCATCGCGGCGCCGGTCATGGACGAAGTACGCCGCATCATCGGCTTCTGGCAGGTCTGACAGGCCGCGCTGCGGCGGCGTGGCCCCTTTCGACAACGCCCCGAAACGCGTAGCGTTCACCAGAAGCGATTCACCTGGAAGGATGCAAGATGAGACTCTCCCCCCTTGTTGCTGGCATACTCGGACTCACGATGGTGGCGGCCTGTTCCGAACCCCTGCCGGAGGGCGTCAGCGTCATCGAAGTGTCAGACGCCTATGTGGTGAAGCCGGCGGAAGGGCGTGACGTGTCGGGGGGTGGCATGGTGATCAAGGTGAGAGGCGCTGACGAGGCGCTGGTCGCCGCGACGGCCGATTTCGCGGACAGCGTGGAGATTCACACCATGTCCATGGAAGGCGGCATGATGAAGATGCGCAGGCTGGATTCGCTTCCCGTCACCGAGAAAGAACCCCTCGTGCTGGAGCGCGGCGGCAATCACCTGATGTTCTTCGGGGTTTCTCCCGATATCGCCATCGGCGACTCGGTCGATATCGTCCTGACCTTCAACAATGGTCAGGGCAAGGAACAGATGCTGGTCACGACGGCCGAAATCGTCGGCCAGGGCGATTAACTGCTAATTATTTGCGCAGACCGCACACAAAAAAACCAAGGCCCGACAAGGGTCTTGGCAAAGCTCTTGCAACTGAAATTTCGGGTTGCGGAGATTTAACTGTTAAGGGACTGTTAATGACGGATAAATCCCCGCATAGTGTCGTAATAGCAACAGTTTGAGCAGTTGAAAGTTGAGTGGATGGCATTTGATAGTCGCTTGCCTGCAGCCTACCAGGAGGAAGGGCCCGTCGTGACCCGGATCGGTACGGATCATCTTGTGACTTTCGACTATGCTGAACCCAGCCCGATCATGCTGTTTTTCCAGCGCTGGTGGCGCCGGTCCATCCTGATGTTGAAAGTCGGCGTGGTCGTCGGCGCCGTGCTGGCCTACCCCGTGATGACCGTCATGTCCCACCGGATCGATGACCGTGACGTGACGCTGGCCGCCAGCCAGAACTGGACGTCTCACGAGGCAGGCGTGGCCATCAACAAGATCGCCCGCGAACTGGAAGGCACCGGCTGGGCCGGAGACCGCGCCAGCTGGCACCCTCAGGCCCGCCTGACCGCAATGCCCGCCTGGCAGAAGGCGACAGCCGACGCACTGGCCGAGCATACGCGCCTCATGGCCGTGATGAGCCCGGTGAATGGCGAACCGGACGAAGACCTGACCGCCGCCGCCCGCCTGCTGCATGGCATGCCCGGTGATGACATGCGCCCGCGCCTGACAACGGCTGCTGAGGCTCTTAACCGTTTCGATACCCGCGCGGCACGCGGCCTGGCCGTCCAGCCCGACCGGATGGACTTCGTCAAGGCCGAAGCCCGCCTGTTTGCGGGCTGGGCCGACACCGACCTGGCTGACCTGTCCGCCCAGATCAACCGTGACGTGGTCGAATGGCCGGCAAGCCGCACGGATATTATCGCTTTCTATGGCGCCAAGGCACGTGCGCACGTCGCCCGCGAAATGCTGATGGCAGCCGAACGGTCCGAGCCCCGCATCGGACGGGAACCTGCGGTCAAGGACGCACTGACCAAGGCCAAGGACGCCTGGGGCCGCGCCGCACGCATGAAGCCCCTCATCGTGTCGAACCAGCCCGGTGACGGCATGCTGATGGCCAATCACCTTGCCGGCATGGGTTTCTTCCTCGCCGAAGCCAAACGGTCGTCATTGGCGCTGGCAGATGCACTGGAGGCTGTTCCCGGCGAAGACCTCGAATCAGTGGCCGCGCTGGACCCTGCCCTGGCTGCAACCGCACCCTGATCAGCCTTTCCCCTTGAACGCGCCGCCCCTTCGGGCCATCTGAGCAGGGTATCAGCCATGCGAGAGGGGCCCCCAAGCCCATGTTCATCCAGACCGAACCGACACCCAATCCCGACACCGTGAAATTCCTGCCCGGCCTGCCCGTTGCGGGCGACCTCGGTCCATTCGATTTTCCCGATATCGCCAGCGCCCGCATGAGCCTGCTGGCGCGGGCCCTGTTCCAGGTGGACGGTGTCGACCGGGTCTTCCTCGGGCGCGATTTCGTATCGATCAACAAGGATCCGGCCCGCGACTGGAAACACGTGAAACCAATGGTCCTGGCAGCCATCATGGACCATTTCATGGCCGGCCTGCCGGTTGTGGAAGATGGCGCTGTCACCGCCAGCGAAACCTCGGGTGACGGCACCGTCTATGAAGGCGCGGCTGCCGAAATTGTCGAGGAAATCAAGGAATTGATCGAAACGCGCGTTCGCCCGGCCGTCGCGCAGGATGGCGGCGACATCATTTTCCACCGGTTCGAGCCCGATACCGGGATCGTGCACCTGTCGATGCGCGGCGCCTGTGCAGGCTGCCCGTCCTCGACAATGACGCTGAAGCAGGGCATCGAAAACATGCTCAAGACCTACGTTCCGGAAGTGACGGCGGTCGAAGCGGTCCTGTAGGACCATATGACGACGCCAATAGCAGAAGGACATGCAGCCATGGCCCACCCGGTCAACGACCACGCCCTTGACGTGATTTTCCGCGATGCGCGCAGCCAGAACGGGTTTACCGACAAGTCGGTGCCGGAAGTCCTGGTGCGAGCCGTCTACGATCTCGCCAAGATGGGGCCCACCAGCGCAAATTGTTCGCCCGCCCGTTTCGTGTGGGTGACCACCGAAGAGGGCAAGCAGCGCCTGGCGCCGCACATGTCGGAAGGCAACCGGGACAAGACGCTGACCGCGCCCTGGACCTGTATCATTGCCTATGACCTGAACTTCCAGGAAAAGATCCCCGCCCTGTTCCCGCACGCTCCCGGCGCCAAGGACTGGTTCAATGCCAATCGCGACGAGACAGCCTTTCGCAACGGTTCGCTGCAGGGCGCCTACCTCATGGTCGCTGCCCGGGCGCTGGGCCTCGATTGCGGTCCGATGTCCGGTTTCGATGCGGCTGGCGTGAACAAGGAATTCTTCGAAAGCCAGGACGGCGAGATGAATTACTGGCGCGCCAATTTCATCTGCAATATCGGCCATGGCGACAAGTCCAAGCTGTTCGACCGCAGTCCGCGCCTGGACTTTGACGAAGCCTGCCGGATTCTCTGAAGCCACACGCGCCATGCTGGT
>NZ_LADU01000087.1 GCF_000961795.1 Hyphomonas sp. BRH_c22 | reverse complement strand
CCATGCCGCGCCATCCGGCCACGAGGCCCTTGCGCCAGCCCGGCGCTTCGCCACCGGCCTTGGCGATCCGCAGCGCATAGACGGCCACGCCGCTGAGGGCGAGCCCGGTCAGGCCGAGGCCGAACACGAACCAGATCGTCTTCGTCCAATAGCCGCCAAACGTGCCGAAATGGAGCGGGTCTGCGCCTTCCGAAATCCGCTGGTGAACGCTCAGCTTGCGCGGATCAACAATCGCCAGCACTTCGCCGCTCTGCGCGTCAATCCACACCGAATCGACACGCGGACGCACCAGGATGGCGCGCCCGCTGGCGCCGTGCACATGGAACATGGGCGATTTCGGCGTCGGCCAGATCACAGCTTCCACATGGAAGCCGGGGAGTTCCGCCTGCGCTGCGGCAATGCCCGTATCAAGCGCCCGTCCCAGCGCGTCCGCTGGCGGCAAGGTCTCCACTGCCTGCGGCACGGGCCGCTCCACGCCCGGCGCATTGCCGCCAAGGATTTCAAACAGGTACCAGAACCCGGTCACGATCAGCACGATGATGAACCAGATCGACCATATCCCCGCCAGCCGGTGCGCATCGCCGACAATGGCGCGTAGCGTCCGTCCGCGCGGCCAGCGCAGGAAGCCGCGCCACCAGTTCTTGTAGACCGCGAAAGACGTCACCAGCGACACGAACAGAAGCATGGTCGCAATCGACACGATCGGTACACCGAACCTGACCGGCAGCATCAGGTGGCGGTGCGTGTTGCGCAGGAAGCGCTGCACGCCCAGCCATGGCCCCTCGCCGGTCACCGCGCCCGTGCCCGGATGCACATAGACATGACGCGCCTCGCCATCGGCCCGCACAACCGCGTCCACCGCCGCCGCGCCGTTCAGCGGCGCGCTCAGTGTCACGATGCGCGCCTCCGGATCATGCGCGGCGACAGCGGCCCCGATCTCACCCCAGCTGACGGGGCGTTCGGCACTCGCCGGTGACACCCACATGGCCGGGCGCAGCATCCAGTCCAGCTCGTAGGAAAACACCGCCAGCGTCCCTGTCAGGAAGACAAAGGCCAGGAACAGCGAGACCTGCAGCCCCGCCCATTGGTGCACGCGCCACCAGAGGCGCGTGCCCTTTCGCTTGCGTCTGACTGGCCGGACCATTGTCACCATTTGCGCGTGACTTCCAGGAACACCGAACGCGGGTCTCCGGGGAAGTGCCCCGTCCGGTCGATGAAGCCGCTCGACGCATAGGTCTCGTCAAACAGGTTGTCGATGCGCAGCAGGGCCTGCCAGTCATCAATCTCGTAGATGATCGATGCGTCGAACGTCATGTAGGGGCGCACCTTCTGCCCGCTGATGCTGCGGCGCACGTCCACATAATCGCCGCCAAAGGCAAAGGCGGTGTGCAGCACCGGCACCTGGTAGCGCGTCCAGAAACCCACCGTGTTCTCGGGCGCATTGGCAAAGCGGTCGCCGACGGCATTGCTCAGGGTCGTCTGGTTATTCGTCCTGGTGATGCGCGTGTCATTATAGGCATAGGAAATCGTGCCGACCCAGTTCTGCGTGATGTCAGCCGTAACATCCACTTCAAACCCTTCGCTGGTGATCTCGCCGAAGGCGACCATGTCGTCCACGCTGTCCCCGTCCACATCGCCGCGCGGGTCGGCCTGCAGGATATTGGTACGGGTGATCTGGTAGACAGACCCGGTCGACTGGACACGCCCGCCGAACAGGTCGGTCTTGACGCCGCCCTCCAGGATCTCGCCTTCGGTCGGCTCGAACGGTCCGCCTGCCAGCGGGTTCTGGCTGCTGATGCCCTGTGGCTCAAAACTCTCGGCCCACTGGCCGAACAGCGAGACATCATCGCGCACGCGATACACAAGTCCGGCCCGCCACGTCATCGCGTCATCCTTGAACACGTCGCCGCCGATCAGGTTCTTGTCCTCGAACGTATCCTGGCGCACGCCCACCACGGCGATGACCGGGCCGATCGTCGCCTCGTTCAGGGCATAGACGCCATAACGCGTCTGGCGGTTCTCGGTGACGCGCATCGGCGGCAGCAGGTAGGTCGTCGAATCAGTCTCGCCATATTGCGGGTCCAGCAGGCTCAGCGGCGCCGGGAAGCCGGGCTCGGCGGTCGTGCCGCCGGCAAACGAGACGCCCGAGAAATAGGCGTCGGAGGTAAACCAGTCGGCCCCCAGGAGAACCCGGTTCTGCACCTGGCCGAGATCGGCCGACCAGACCGCATTGGTGCCCAGCGACAGGCTTTCGGTCTGGCGCAGCTGGTCACGGAACTGGCGCCGCGAACTGTCGGCGACGCCGTCGCCATTGGAATCGAACAGGCCGAACGGCTCGTGGTAATTCTGCACTTCGGTGCCGTCATTCCAGCGGATGCCGAAATCCACGGCCAGCCCCTCGACCGGCTCGGCCATGACCTTCGCCTGCAGCACGTTCGATTCAAGGTCGAGGAAATCGGTCGGCTCATTATGGTTCCAGCGCCGGTCGGCCAGGAAATTGCCGAGATCGTCAGTCGGCACGCCGCGCAGGCGGTTGCCGTCCAGCTTCTGCTCATAGCGTGTCGCCTGCAGCACAAGGTCGGCAAAGCCGAGATCGAAGCTCAGGCCGCCATCATGGATATTGGTTTCCGACCCGGCATTGCGGCGCGGGCCGTGCTGGTCCTCGTAGAAAATGCCAAGCCGCCCGGCCGCGCCCTCCAGCGGCAGCGCGCCGGTCACTTCCAACGCGGCGCCCTTGCGCCCCTCGGTGCCGACCACGCCGGAGGCCGATGCCGCGAACACCTCGCTCGGCGTCTTGGTAACATAGTTGAACAGGCCGCCCGGCGCCCCGGCGCCATACAGCATGCCCGCCGGCCCTTTCAGGAACTCGACGCGCTCGACATTGAACAGTTGCGGCACGGAGAACCCCGCATAGGGGTCACCGCGCAGGCCATCGAAAAAGTTCTCTTCCTGCCGGTAGCCGCGCGCCGTGACGCCGGCATAGCTGAACACGCTGACGCCGGAGATATTGCGGTAGAGGTCCTGCGCATCGCGCGCGCCCTGGTCCTCGATCAGCTGGGAATTGATCACCGTGATCGCCTGCGTCGACAGCATCGGGTCGGTCGGCATCTTGCCCGTGGTCGTCTCTTCCACCCGGTAAAGCTGCTGGGCGCGTGAGGTCACGATCACCGTTGCCTGGCGCAATTCCGCACTGGCGGCCCCACTGGCCTCCTGCGCCTGCGCGGCAAGCGCTGACAGGGCGACGCCTGCGGCGAGTGCTGCAAATTTCTGCGATGGTTGGTTCATTGCCATGGGGGAGGTCTCCGCTTCAGCCCGATCAGGACCGCCCGCCTAACAGTTTTGAGAATGACTCGCAATAGCAATGAGAATGATTATCATAATCACTTCTCTTGCACAGCCGGGCTGCATCGACCCACTCATCCGCCGGTCCGGAAGATGGCAATTCTTCCATGCATTTCCGGCCGTATCCGGGCTCTGACCGGGCAGTTTACGTGTGTCTTTCGTGCATTTCCCGGCCTCCGGCATGGGGACTTGTCCCCCATTTGCAGCGCCCTGCGCGCTGGACGCTTGCCCCTCTTTCGAACATGTCCCAAGGTCGGTGCATGACGACACATTTCCACAGGATAGGCGTAATCGGCGGCGGGGCATGGGGCACGGCCATCGCCCAGATGCTGTGCCGCGAGGGGCAGGAGGTCATCCTCTGGTGCCTCGAGGCCGAGGTGGCCGCCGCGATCAATTCCGCCCATGAGAACACGGTTTTCCTGCCCGGCGTTTCCCTGAAACCGAGCCTGCGGGCGACGACGAGCCTGGCTGACCTCTACGATCAGGACGCCCTGTTCGCGGTCGCCCCGGCCCAGCATACCCGCGAGACACTGGCCGCCCTGAAGGGCCATATCGCGCCCGGCACACCCGTCGTGCTCTGTTCGAAGGGCATCGAACTCTCCACGGGAAAGTTCATGACCGAAGTCCTCGCCGACGAACTCCCTGAGGCCAGCCCCGCCGTCATGTCAGGCCCCAGCTTCGCCATTGATGTCGCCAAGGGCCTGCCGACAGCCGTGACGCTGGCCGTGGAGAATGAGGCCATCGGCGCCGAGCTGATCCAGGCTATTTCGACACCGACTTTCCGCCCCTATCTGGCGGGCGATCTGCTCGGCGCGGAGATTGGCGGCGCGGTAAAGAACGTGCTCGCCATCGCCTGCGGCATTGCCCTCGGCAAGGGCCTTGGCCGCTCTGCCCATGCGGCACTGATCGCTCGCGGCAGCGCCGAGATGACCCGGCTTGCCCTGGCGCTCGGCGCAGAGCGTGAAACCCTGTCCGGCCTGTCGGGCCTAGGCGACCTCGTGCTCACCTGTTCGTCGGAAACCTCGCGCAATATGAGCTGCGGCCTGGCGCTCGGCCGGGGCGAGACGCTGGACAGCATTCTGGCGGCCCGCAATAGCGTCACCGAGGGCGTCGCCACCGCCCCGGTCCTGCGCCGCCTCGCCAGCCAGCATCGTGTCGACATGCCGATCTGCGAGGCCGTCGCCGCCGTGATTGAAGGCGAGATCAGCGTGGATGATGCGATCACCACCCTCCTCATGCGTCCCAACAAGGCCGAATCCGTCCTTGCCTGAGGCTTTCGGGCCGCGACCAAAACATGTCATATCTTTAGGTGCGGCGTTTCAAACATGTCTTCTTCGCTCGCGCCTGCAGGGACACGCTCCGTTTTAGGCATACTTTTTCTGCCAGGTCTGGAAAGCCCTGGCTGATGCTGACGCCAAAACGGTTCACGAGCAGATCGTCAACCTCACTTGCCGGCACTGTCGTAAATGACCTTCAACACCTTGGCCATCAAGTCGAGTGTCTGTTGCGACTGTGTCCGGTCAATCACTTGGCGGCAAAGCTCGCGTGACTGGTCGGCTGAGGACTTCGGGCCCACATTGCGAGATGGCAGACGTTCGAACAGGTCCGCCAGCGGGACAGCCAGTATACGGGAGACGTTCAGCAGGACCCCGGCACTCAGTCGATTGCTGCCTGTTTCATATTTCTGGAGCTGCTGATGACTGATACCCAGCGCCTCACTGAGATCGACAAGGGTCATCCCATGGGCGATCCGGAATTTGCGCACATTCTCTCCGACCTGCCGGTCCACATCGGTTACCGAACGCGTCGCGGTTGCCTTTCGCAATGGCTTTTTCACCGTCCTCCTCCCACTGGATCCTGCCGATCCTGATTATCTATGTCGTCAACGATAGATCGAATCAGAAAGCAGGTCGAGACTGTGTCGATCACGCACGCATGGCGGCGAGGCGGAGACTTGAGGCAGGTGCTTATCCAACACAATGCACGCACATGTGACGACAGTGTGCGAAACACGCGACGTCGAACAACCTATGCCAGAAGCTTACTATACCTCGTCAGGCTTCGCCTTTGGTGGGATTCTGGATATCAAAAGCCTCGGCAAGACGAAAGCCCGGCCAGGGCTTCGGCCAGACGACCGGGTAATCTGCTGAGAACAGCCGATCCCCGTCCCTGAGGTCATGCGCCACGCCAGCCTGGGGGATGGCGCCAGGGCGGTCGCGATAGCGGATGCGATCGCCGCAATACCGGAATGACACGGCCCTTCTCCAGGTATCTGACCGGTTGCCACCGGCACCGTGCACGGTCCTGACGTCATGGATGATCACATCGCCCGGTTCCACGTCGAACGAGACAATGTCATAAAGCTCTGGCGCTGCTTCGATATCCGGACAGCGGATCTCGGGCGACGTACTGATCGGGGTCTGGGATACGAACACATTTGGCGCAAATGTCTGGCCCCAGAGATGAGAGCCACGGACATATTGTGTCACGCCGTTTTCAAGGTCGGCTTGGTCAAGTGGTATCCAGACGATCACGCACTGCTCGCCTTCGATCTGAAAATAGGCGAGATCCTGGTGAAAGGCCGTTTTCTGGCGTGTGTGCGGCGCCTTGACGAACGTCGTGTCCTCCCAGAAGTTCAGGTAACGTGCATCCAGCAGGCTGCTGACGATCCCGGGAAGGGCTGAATCAAAAGCGACTTCCCGAACGCCCCGGTCGTGCTTCCAGGCAGCGACATCATAGAAGAACATCCCTTCGGGGCCGGATGAGCCCTCTTCCAGCAGCGGGCGAGCCCTTTTGTCGGCCCGCACCAGTGCCTTCATGCGCTCCATGTCGAATCGTTCTGCAGCGCCTGTGTCGATGGGCCGGTCATTGTCCCAGACCTGGCGGGCAAGGACTTCAAAGTCATAGCCTGTCGGGGATGCGCGCAGATCGTCCATCTGGCGCGCGACGGCCTGGCGCAGGTGCTCAATTTCACCAGGCGCCAGAACGTTCCGCAAACAAACGACGCCGTCGCGCGTGAACGTCGCCTGCTGCGCCGGTGTCGGAAGCGGCAGATTCGGCTCGCTCATGCGACATGACTTCGTTCAGAGGCCTGCCTGGTCCCTGAATACCGGGCAACGATCTCCTCGGCATTGCGAAAACGGTCAAGCTGGCGGTCGAATGTTGCTTCATCAATGCGCGACACGGCCGGAATCCAGGCCCAGTCATCTCCATTCCGTCTTGGCAGGCCGAGAGGTTCCGTATGCCATACCTTCTGGACGAGGTTGAAGAACTTCTGGTGCGTGAGCCAGCTCAGCCGGGATATGTGATTGTCGAGGCAGTATGCGGTCAATCCGAGCCCGATGCGACACCGGACGCGGAAATCATCGACGGGACCGGTTGTCAGCGACCGGTCCATGACAAAGCGAGAACATTCCCAGACATCCTTGCCGACCGGATAGGGCTGAAGGTTGCAATAGTCGGCAAAGAGGTCGCTGAGCATGTGAGGCCGCATCGTGGGATTAAGCCTTGATGTTCCGACGACCTCTCCTTCTGGCGTGCGGACAATGACATAGACAGTCGCATCGGTATCGAACTGGTCCTTGTCGTACCCAGGCTGGATGCCCGGGATGTCCCAGCCCCATTCGCCGACAACGACACGGTAGCGCATTCGATGCATGGCATCGAGCAGGTCCTGGTGCTCGCTGTGCATATCCGGTGTGATAATCTTGAACATGGGCTGGCCTCCTGACTAGATGTCAGGATGAGTATTTCGCGGCGACGGGTCCGTGTAATGTCCCCTTTTGGGGACTTGTCAGGGAAAGATCTGATGGCGGGCGATCGCGCTCGCAACAAGGTGAGCCCGGTTGACGGCCTCGAATTTGTCACTGGCCCTGCGAAGTGTCTTCTTCACCGTGTCTTCCTGGATCCCGAGTATTCTCGCGATCTCCCAGTTTGACTTGCCCGCGGCTGCAAACTGGACGCACTCTGTCTCCCGGGCTGTGAGCTCGGCAACCCTCTGATAGGGAAACGGTCCATGCATGGATTCCAGGTGGTAGTAGGCGACCTGGCAAACGATCTCCAGTTCGGCGACCTGGACCGGAGACAGGTCGGATTTCGAGCCGCCGCCCAGCGACACGCCACCCGACACGCTCTCGAGTGCATGCATCGGGAACATCATGCCATCTTTGAGGCCATAATCGTGCACTGTGTCGACGATCCGCCTGCCGGCTCGCGATGCATGAGCACGCGCTTCAGCCCAGGTAAATGGGCGTTTCGAACGCAGGGCGCAAAGGGCGATCGGATCATGCAGGATTGCTGCCCGGCTTCGCCGCATGGCCTTCAGCTCATCCGGCCAGTTCGAAATATACAGAATGTCCTTTAACGGAACATTCAATGGATTGACGAGCTGGCCGAGGAAAATCCTTTCGAAACCATAGGTTTCGATGAAGCTGGCAAGCGCCGTGATCGTCTCGGCACTCGTCGTCGTCGCTAGTATCAGCTGGATGGCCTGAAGGACGGCAGACCCGTCATAGTCGCGCATGGAACCTGTCTCGCTCTTGTTAACCTCGTTTGCCTGGCGCCGCCGGAACATCAGGTCCCCTGGATCAGCAGGGGCGCCGACGTACCGCAGCACGCATGTCATGTTGCATAAATTTCCTACCTATGGTTTAATGCAGCAGTATTCAATACCGCTCATGATCACGTGACACTCCGCAATTTGCAGCGAACGGGATCTTCCGGCGGGACGGCAAGCAAGAGGACTGATTACGGCCTGAGGCCGCTTCAGTCAGCGACATGCATGTTGCTTGCGATACCAGGCACATTCGCCGCGCGAGAGAACCATGTTCACTGGAAGAGCCCCTGATCCGAATAGACCGCCGAGCGTGCCTAAAGGGTACCGCAGGGCAGGTTGCGAAGCGCCAGCGGCGACACGTCCCTGCCGTGTGCGTTTCCTGCCGCTAAGCCTGCTCACAGGCGAGAGGCTGCCATGAACCCTCGCAAGGCAGGATCCGATCCGGAAAAACGGGCCATGGCCGTCACCTGGCAGGAATGCCTGCGGGCGGGCCAGCAATGCCTGGCGGCAGGACGGCCAGGTGATGCGATCCTTGCCCTGCGGCTCGCCAATCGCCTCCAGCCAGGACGTAGTCCCATTGTGCTGTCGCTCGCAATAGCCTGGCTACGCACCGGAGAGGCGGACAAGGCTCTGGCCTGTTTCAATGAGGTTATGGGTCTCGATCCGGCAGATCTGCAGGCCCGGCATGGACGGGGCCTTGCCCTCGATGCGCTTGATCAGCGCGAGGAGGCCCTTGCAGCCTTCCGAGCGGTTACGTCCAACAGCCGGGACGCCTGGGCATCCTGGCAATCGATCGCAGACATCACGCCGCATGAGGACGAGCGCATCCACGCCATCGATCAGGCCGCAGATGCGCTGGTGCGCCTTTGCGAGCGCGGGCAGCCTGCTGCCCGCCTCTTTACCAGCTGCGCCGCAGCGCTTCTGGACGCACATCGCGGGCGGGCCGCCATCGCCTTCATCGCTGGCAATGCCTCACGTTTCCCGGACGCTGCGACGGTTCATGACTGTCTTGCCCGAGCGCGGTATGAGACTGGAGATTTTCGCGAGGCCTTTCGCCAGAAGCAATGCGCGGTATCGCGACGGCGCGGCCCTGGGCCTGAACGCCTGCCTGCCGGTTTCAGCCCCGATACGGCTGCCGGCGCGCTTTGCAGCATAGGTGAAATCCTCGATGCGGCCGGGGTTCCGTTCTTCCTCGCTGCCGGGACATTGCTCGGGTTTTACCGTGCTGGCCAGCCGCTCGCCCATGACCGTGATGTGGATATAGGCATTCTTGCCAGCCAGGATGGAGCGGCTGATGTGGCCCGGATTATCCGCGACCATTCCGGCCTCGTGCTTGCCCGGCGCGCCCGCCCCGCAGACCGGTATTTCGCGCTCACCGTCAAGGGCATTGGGGTAGACATTTTCCTGTATGAGCTTTCTGGCGACGCCCTGCACTGCGGCCTCGGCCGGCTTACAGGTGACGTGGCCTGGCGGTTCACGCCCTTCCGCCTGAAGACCGCATCCTTCAAGGGCGCGACCTGGAACATCCCTGACAACCCCGAACGCTATCTTGCTGAAACCTATGGGCCGGGCTGGCAGACACCGGATGAAGGATTTGCCTCAGTCATCAGCTCACCGGCGCTGTTTCAAGTCGATCCGTACACCCGCGCCTATTACGCCCTTTCGCGCGCCGACAAGGCCCTGAAGCAGGGAGACAGTGAAAAGGCAGCAGCACTCTTGCGCCAATCGCCTGTTCCGATCTCGCTGGCGTGCCCTGGCGATGACGGCCCCTTGCCCGCCGCGCAGGTGGATCTCGCAGACCGCTGGTTGGACGAGAGCCAGGAGCCCGGTTCGGCGAACTGACTGGTATCCAGCCGGATACCGGAAAATCTTTTGGGCGCCGCCTGGCCTCAGGACGGCGGCTGAGGAGCCACGCGCCTAAATCATTGTTTTATAACGTTTTTTTCATATTTCCCCTTATTGACTCTACCTTAAATAGGATGCATTTTCTACTTGTTGCCAATCCGGCAACGCCCCAGATCAAAGGAGATACAGTCATGAATACGCACACAGATGATCATCTTGAGGATGACGCCTTCGAGCCAGTCAACCTCGGGTCGGTTTCCGAGGAAACGCGCGGGATCGGCCCCCTCGGTGACGAGTTCAACCAGGGCAGCGTCAACAGCCGCGAATAGGCCCGGCAAACAATGGCGGGGACGCGATATTGCGTCCCCGCTTTCGCTGGAGGGACAAAGCACGTGCAGATTGCATACGTCCAAGACCTGACCATGTCGAGGCGTCGCTATTCCCTGAGCCCGCATGTCTACGTGTGCGAATTCAAAACGTCTTACATTCTGCTTGACTGCAGTTCGGATCGCTACCTCCGGTTTACTGGCCAACAATACGATTGGTTTGCCGAGATCCGTCAGGCTGACGATCGTTCCAGCACTTCTGACGCCGCTACTCGATTCGCGCACCGCCTACTGGCGATGAAGTTGATTACGCGGCATCAGCCCGAAGGACTAGACCTGAGCCCCCGGGTCCGTCCGTATCCGCGTACGTCGCTTTACGATCTGTCACCAGATGCTGCACCGCGTTTGCAATGTCGCACCATAGCCGCATTTCTGCATGCGTTTGCGGTGGCTACGCATATCAGGCGCAACAATCACTTGGGGCAGACGCTTGCCTCCGCCAGAAAGTGGATGGCAGTCGCTCTGCCGTCTCGCTCAGCGGAAGAGATTCAGGATCTGACATGGCGCTTTCACAGCATCACGCCTTACGTCTTCACCAGCCACGAAGCCTGCTTCTTCCGCAGTCTGGTTCTTCTCAAATTTCTGTCCCTGATGGGCGTGAGTGCCAACTGGGAGTTTGGTGTGAGACCGCTCCCTTTCAGTGCCCATTGCTGGATCGAACATGACGGCATGGTCCTCAATGACCATCTCGGCCACGTCTCTGAATACAAAAAAATCATGTCCGTGTAGGATCCTGACTACGATGCTTTCCTATTTTGCGATGATCTGGGACGAAGACGATCCGGTCGCGACAGCATCGGCCTTGGACATCCGCTCACGAATGGCATCGGATAGCCTCGAACCAAACCCCCACTTCACACGGCGAGGCTTTGCACTCTTTGACTTCGCGCGTGCCCCCTATGACGGCAACATCCTTGCCTTGCCCAGCGCACCTGACGGTGTCGGTGGTGCCATCTTCGGAAATTTGTTCGACAGATTCGGCAACTCCCTGTCAGCACGAGGCTTTGCTGCAATCGGTGCCGCTTTGTCGTCACGCATCTGCCGCTCTCGAGGCGATGTACTCCTCAGGGATTATTGGGGAAGCTACGTAGCCTTCCTGGATTGTGGCGACCGCTTCGTCATTATCAGGGATCCTACCGCTTCCATGCCCTGCTTCCATGCAAATCAATGCGGCGTGACGCTCGTCTTCTCCCATCTCCAGGACTGCAGCTTCATCGACAGGTCCGCCTTTACCCTGAATCTCAGCTTCATCTCGAAACTGGGCATCTATGACAAAATTCAGAATGGGGAGACCGGGCTGAACGAGGTCAGGGAGTTGCTGGGCGGCGAACGACTTGAGATCAGTTCCGCCAGGAGAAAAGCAGATCTTGCCTGGGACCCAAGAGACATCGCCGCAAATGTCTCCACGCCAGACCAGAGGGAAGCGGCAAGGCATCTCATGGAGACCAGCCGGATGGTTGTTGAGGCCTGGGCATCGCGCTTCGACAGGATCAATGTCAGCCTTTCGGGCGGGCTCGATTCGGCTATCGTTCTTGCCTGTCTAATCCGCGCAACTGGTACGCATGATATCAGCGCACTCCATTATCGTCTTGAATCCGGCGATCTGTCGGAAGAAAATTATGCAAGGTCGGCAGCGACCCTTGCAGGTGTCCCTCTTGAAGTAATACGTGTTCGACCAAGCAATTTCCTGCCGGATGTGACAAGTCATCCCGCAACGGCCCGGCCCTACCGGTCCTTTATCGGCGACGCGCCGTCACCCGCCGGGAATACTCCCTCTGGCATACGCGCGGCACTCTTCACCGGCCAGGGAGGCGATCATCTTTTCCTGGAGCACAGGACACCTCTGGCTTTCGCTGACCATGTTCTGGCTCATGGCCTATCTGCGGACACATTGTCCGCCCTGCTTCGTTCATCACAGCTCTCTCAGCGATCAATCTGGGAAGTTCTTCGCGCCTGCCTACCGAGCCTTGTTCTCGGTCGGCGCGTAAGCGCCATGCAAACTGCTATCCGCCACCGACAGATGACAATGGCGGCATTCGTCCACGCGGGCGCCAGCATGGACGTCGCCTTGCCAGAATGGGTTAGCGTCGCGAAGGCGTTGCCGCCTGCCAAATTCCTGCAAGTCAGCTCTCTCCACCATATGGTGCAGGTTGCAGATTCTGCGACGCGGCCCAAGACTATGGCTGTTTTGCATCCTCTGATCTCCCAGCCACTCATGGAGCTCTGCCTGCGCCTGCCTGTCTCACTTCTTTCAGCAAACGGCGAGAGCCGCGGCCTCGCGCGCGAGGCTTTCCGTGACATGATACCGGACAGCATTCGGCGCAGAATGACAAAAGGCAGCGCGTCCGGATACTTCATGGAATTTCTCGAAGCCAACTCTGAGACACTCGCGAAAGCTCTCCGCTCCGGCGCACTCACAGAGCTTGGTCTCATGGACAGGGATGAGCTTGAGAGGATGACACGCCGCGAAAATTTCGGCATTCACGGACTCGGTCGCAGCCTCCTTGTCACATACGCTATTGAAGCCTGGTTACGCACCTGGACCAGGATCATCGACACGCCTGGCAGGCAGGCATAGTACCATTCTCAGGCGCAACATGAGTGTCACTGAGAAACTGGTCAAACCGTTCCCACATGTCCCTTATATTTGCTCGCCCTGATGGGCCATGGCCCTCGCCCCAATACCGGACGTAGCGGGCATCCTTTCCCGCTCGTAAGAGTGCGCCATACATTTCGTCAAATTGTGACATTGAGAACTCGTCCATGTCGGAATGGAGAAGGAGGACGGGAATATCGATCTGCGGTGCGAGGAATACGGGCGAATTGCGATAATAGAACTCCGGATCCTGAAAGGGCGTGCGGCCAATACCGAAATCGCTGCCGCTTGTTGCGTCATACCGGCCAAACGCCCCGAAGGATCCATACAGGTAGGAATACACTCCGGCGGACCCGAAATAGTTACTGAACAGGTCTGCCCAGCTATTTGCCGCGATCACTGCCTTGTATCGATCTGAATGAGCCGCCACGTAGAGCGCAGACACGCCGCCCTGACTGAACCCGTAAAGTGCGATACGCTCGGGATCGGCAAGTCTGTCCTTGAGAATGGCATCGACCCCTGCCCCGATTACCTCATCCATTCCGGCAATCGGACCTTCTTCAGTTCGGATCAGCTCTCGCGGGGTCGTGAGCCGAGCGTAGGCATAGCCCTTGCTGGCCCATACATAAGGCGAATCCGGATCCGGATAGGCAAGTTGCGGTCCTGCCTTGCGGCAACTCGGCCCGATGTCGGGGTAAATATCCACGATTAAAGGTGGCGGCGCCTGCGGATCGAAATTCGGAGGCAGAAGTATGCAGCTCTCCACGGTCTGGTTTTTCAGGAGTCCTTCCGGATCCGACAAATTGTAGGACAGGATTCTCCACTCACCGAAATCGAGCCCTGCCATATGCGAATTGATGCGCATGATCTCCTTGGGACGCTGTTGCGGGCCTGAGCGCGCAAGGAACAGATGCGACTGGGGCCCGTTCTCGGTTCGAAACAACACGGACCCGGCGGCAAGACTTCCGGCCAGAGGGGAGGCTTGGCTGTCCGGGGCGTCGATCAGGATCGGCGATACGTTTTGATCTTCACGCAGATCGAGCATGAGGATCCTGGCTCCTCCCGCCCCGTTTACGGAGAAAAGTGCCTCAGTGCTGAATTCCGGCCGGATGACGCTGCTACGCGTTGCAAATGTGCCTGGCGTCAGCAACTGCAGCTGCCCATCGAGGTCCGGGCCCAGGCGCCGCATACCACCATCCCTGTAAAAGCGATAAACGCCGTCAGCGGCCTTCAGCGTGACGTGGCCAGGGCCTGCATGGACCGGAATGCCTGACACATCCGACAGCGACGCTGTCAGATTGTGTACTTTGCCATCCACTGCCAGTGTGTACCAATCGGCGCGGGCAAGTCCGGTCTGCATGAAATTGCGATCAGTGAAGGTGCCGGCCGGATCAGATCCCGCAGCCGCACGTCGCGCAAATACGGCTAACCTGTCGCCGATGAAAAGTGCTCGTTCCGGCCTTTGCCGCCATCCGCGTTCACGCTCAGAGACGAGATCGAGCCCGGGATGGTCATAACGGGTAACGGAGCCCGCCGCGATATCGATGACATGAAATCTGCCTTCTGCCGCATCCTTGTCGCGCTCCCAGCCATAGGCGGTGAGGCGCCGGCCATCGGGCGACCATGTGATCGTATAGGGATAGAATTCGAGATTTTCTGCCAGATGGACTTCCTGCCGAGTCTCGAGATTGAACACAACCAGCTTGTAACGGCGCGGTTCGCGGACGAGCAGTTGATCGGGATCGGCCGGTCGCGGTTTCGATACCGCCAGACCGGCAAGCCACCTCTGGTCAGGTGATACACGAAGGTCTGCATAGAGCCCATCGGCCAGCACTTCCACACGGCCTGTGTCGGCATCTGCGACGATCAGTTCTCCGGCCTCAGGTTGATTTGACTGATCCTCCGCATAAGTACGCACTTCGACAGCTGTCGCAGCCTCTCCGCTCCAGGCGTCCTTCCAACCCTCGGCCAAAGCCTTTCCGGTTCGCGCCCGCACGCTCGTAGTGGCCGGCAGGTCCCCGTCTGGAAGGGCCGCGAATACGAAGGCCGTGTCGCTGATCCAGACCGGATTATGCTCACCTGAACGGCTGAAGGCTGGCGTCTTCTCGAACGCCCGGACCGTCTCACTGTTCATCTCATAAGCAAGCATAGATAGCGCACCCGAGTGATACTGCATCAGCAGGAGATACTTGCCTGAGGCAGAAAAGCCCTGGAGGTAGGTGTGCGGCTCCGGATCGAGACCAGGAAGCCGTTCAGGCTCGCCGCCACCGCGCAGATCGTAGCGCCAGATCTGATGACCACTTTTCTGGTAGGCATAGGTCCGAAAGCTGTAGTCGGTGATCTCGTCATAGGGCCGAATTTTTTCGAACATCATCCACTTGCCTCGCGGATCGGCTTCAGCTGCTCCTAGCCCTTCCATGTGCAGAAGGTCGTCAAGCCCAAAGGCACGGGCCTCAGCCAGAGCGGCCGAAAACCAGGAGAAGACCACACTGGCGACGAAGAGAATGAGCGAATGTCTGAAACGGCTGAGCATGATGAGCATTACCAGGTTCGGGAATTGAAAGACGGGTGCGCCGCTTTGCTGCGCACCGACGCGCGGCCGGTCAGAAACGCTTGCGCAATTCGAGCGCCACAAATCTGCCAAGCGGTGATGCATTGGTCGGATCGAAGCCCGAGATCAGGAAGGAACCGCGCGACGGTGCCGACGGTGGATTCCTGTCGAACAGGTTCGTAACTGAAAGACTGGCGGCGGCACCATCGAGCCATCCAGCCCGGTCTTCGAATGTGTATGACAAGGCAGCATCGACTGTGGTCCATGACCCGATATCGGATGCATCAGCCGTTGTATCGGTCTGGTAGCTGTCAGAATAGTTGAGGAATAGCGTGCCCTTGAACCCACCCCGGTGAATTCCGGCATTTGCCCGAATCTTCAGATCGACAGGATTATAGAGTGTATTCGTCGTTTCGACTGGCGGTGTCGTTGCAGCGGCTTGCTCGCTAAATTCCAGAATATAGTTCGCGTTCAGCCCCGTTGAGATCCGGCCAAGCCGGGTGTCGGCACTGTAGGTGAGCTGTGCATCCAGCCCCCGGGTCTGTGTTTCCGCAATATTGCGCACGACATTTACCGAATTTATAATTGCGATATTGTCCAGACTTGCCCCTGAATTGAGCCGTACCGGATGAGACAATCCTGCCAGGATTGCGTTCAATTCCTCCGAAGACGGATTGAAAATGATAGTGCCGTCGGGAAGGGACCCGGGCATCGTGAATGCAATGCCTGGTGCGGCGTTGATATTCACATTCCCCGGCACGGGTGTGCTGCCGAGGCGCCCGTCAAACGCGATGTCGTAATAGTTGGCGGTTGCTGACCATGCATGGCTACCCTCGTCACGACTGTAATCCAGTCCCGCTGTAAAGGTGCGTGACTCTTCTGCATCAAGATTTTCTGCGGTGCCACCAAGAACCATATAGTCAACACCGGCCAGCGAGGCATCCGGTAATGGCAAACCCAGTCGGTCGAGAATAAGCTGGTAGGGCGAGACGCTTCCCGTCCTGTCGAGCGCGCCGACCCTTCCGAGCGGAGGCGGCGCAAAGGATTCACTGTAGGAGGTGCGCAGGTTCAGTCCCGATGCAGGCGACCAGAGAATCCCGGCCTTGGGGCTGAAACTACTGCCGAAATCGGAATAATCATCGAACCGGCCTGACAGGTTCAGTTCGAGACGCCTTGCCAATGGCAGCGAGTTGCCTTCTCCGATTATCGGCAGGAGCAGCTCACCATAGACAGCCGACACATCTCGTTCAGCATCGCGGTTCACCCCGCTTGATTGCGACTCATTTGTGAAGGATTCCCGCCGAAAGTGACCTCCGAGCGCGGCCTTGATCCGACCTCCGGGAATATTCAGCAGATCGCCGTTGATCTGAGCATCGAGCGACCAGAGATCGGACCGACTTTCCGTCTGATCCACACTCGGATCCTGCGTCAGAAAGAATGTCAGCGTCTCTTCGTTACGGATCTGACTATAGGTCGCATCGGCGGCAGCAAACCAGCCTGGGGCCAGTTCATAGTCGACCCCGAGGCTCCCGGAGAGCGATTCTGAATCTGTGTTGTAGATCTGCTTATATCCCGGTGCAGAACTCAGGATGGAATGGCTGACCACATCCCGCTTTGAATAGAGCCCTGAACCAGTGAGTTCGAGTGCTGGACCGAAGGCTTGCCGCGCGGACACAACAGCGCTGTGTCGGCGCTGTTGTGGCAGGAGGTCGACCGCGCCCGTGTCCGGTACCGGCTCGCCATCCGTCAGCAGAGGGAGGCCAATATTCGGGCGGTCCGCGAGTGTCAGATTTCCGCGGTCAAAATATTCATAAGTGCCGAGAATGTTGCCGCTCCCCCAAGCTGTACCGAGCGTTTGACTGAGACGGTACTCATTCATGTCGCCATCGGTCACGGAGCCATACCGAGCGCTGGTCTCAGCCCCTTCGAAATCGTCGCGGAGGACAAAATTGATGACGCCTGCTACAGCGTCTCCGCCATAGATTGAAGACGCCCCATCGGTCAGGACATCGACGCGCTCCAGTGCTGAGACTGGAATAAGGGACAGGTCCACGAAGTCGCCCACCTTTGACGTGGGAGCCAGACGGTTGCCATTGAGCAGGACCAGCGTCCCGCGCGATCCCAGCCCGCGGAGATTGGCACTGGTGCCAAACGTATTGTTCTGGCGCGAATTGATGTCATTGGGCAGGCCGCCGGGCGCGAACTCGCTGGACCCGCCACCAAAGTTCTGCGGCAATGTCCGTATGAATTGCTCTGTCGTTGTGACACCCGATCCAAGGATGTCCTCCCGGCTGTATATCTGCAAAGGCGAACTTTCTGGAGATATCCCGCGTAAACTTGTGCCCGTGACAGTGACAGTATCGACCCGCAATGTGCCATCGTCTGGCTCGGCAACGCTAGGAGGTGTCAGGGTCTGTGCAGGTGTCTCCGCCTGACCCGCACGCGCTGGCGGAGGTGCCTGCACTGGTGCACCAGCCCGCGCCCGAATGATGATAGCCCGCCCCGGGCCCTTGACCGCTTCAAGTCCGCTCCCCTGAAGAAGGTGGTCCAGCGCATCCGTCGGCACGAAATTTCCGTTGAGCCTCGGCGCCTTGCGCCCTGCGACCAACGCTTCGGAAAACAGGATGGGCGCTCCCGACTGCGTACCAAACGCGCGGAGCGCGTCTGCGAGCATGGGTGCATCAATGTCGAATTCGACCTGGCCTCCTGGTGAGAGCGCATCGGCATGTGCGTCGGTCAGGCCGGTCGACAGGATGATGGATACTGCCGCGGCGCTGAACAGCCGCGCGTTGAATTGTGCCTTGTTGAACATATTCCCCTCCGGATTAATTTCCCCCGTCAGGGCTTCACCCCGGACGCGCACCAAGTTCAACGAGCGGGAAAGAAGATGTGGCAGTCTTGTCGTCCGATAAGCCGGAAGAGGCCTTATCCAACACCTGATATTTCGAACGAGATCCGTGAACGCACCAATTGCGATGGCATAATTGAAAGGCCGGACAAGCAAAATCAGTCCGCGTTGCGAAAGAAGCCAGCAAGAGAACTGCCGCTTTTGGAATTCAGCCGTGAAATAATTGAGTCGTCTAAAAGGCGCCATCTCTGCCCGGCACGAGAGCCAGAGCAACCGCGTATGGGTGAGGTAAACCTTGTGAGTAAGCACGACCCAGAGCACAGAGCCCGCGCTTGATACGGGTTAGATATCCCTGCTTCAGGGTGCGATTGACAAGGCCTTACTGGCGCGCGTCAATGCCGACAACAAGACGCGCTAGTTGCGTATCCGTAAACCGGCAATCGGAAAAGCCGGCATCTCTAATGGCCAGAAGAAACTAGCTCAAAAAGATTCTTAAAACTTGCAAACAGTGAAAGCTTCAAGAATTTTTGATTTCTTCAGGAGATCGGATTGGTCGCAATCTCAGCGATCCGCCAGGAAAAATGTTTCATGGTTAATCAGGATCTATGGGCATAAGTGTGATCAGATTTTCGGATCGCTCTGGCCTGACTGGCAAGAATAGCGCGAGACTCGACACGAATTCTTCAGGTTCACCTGTCGGGAAGGTTCCGCTCAGGCGTTCTGAGGCAAGGCCATGATCGGGTACACTTATCCTCGTTTCCGAATAGCGGTTCAGCTCCGCGACGGCTTCTGCGAGTGTGACATTATCAAATTGAAGGACGCCGCTGCGCCATTGGACCGCAGTTGCAGGCTCCACTCTGGACAGGGTTCGAGATCCGTCCTGCATGATTTCTAGCCTGTCGCCAGGTGTGAGCATCTGCCTCTTTGGTTCAGCGGTGTCTGAGCCTTCTGGACTGACGAAACCCCTCTCATGCTCAGTTGAGGCGGAAACCACAACAGAACCTTCCAGCAAGGTTACGGCCACTTGGCCTGGCTGCGCGTAGATGTCGAATTGTGTTCCGAGTGCCGTGGTACGACTGCCGCCCGCGTCGACATGGAATGGCACGTCCGCCCTTGCGACTTCGAAAAGGGCTTGGCCCTGTCTGAGGCCGACCCGACGCTCGCGAGCTGTGTACAACACTTCAAGCGACGTATCCGTGTTGAGCGTTATCGTAGATCCATCAGAAAGCGTGACAGTCCGCTGCTCCCCAACCAGTGTCGTGAAGGTCTCGGGTTCAACTTTCGTGTTTTTACTTGCAACCCACCAGCCAAGAGCTGCGAAAGAAAGAACCGCCGCAAGGCCGGATAGCCAGGCGCGCTTGCGCAATGTTGATCCCGATGGCGTCGTGATCGGTGGAATTGATCCCGCAGACCTGCTGCCCGAACGCAGTGACCGGTCAATGATAGTAAGGCTTGCCTGGATCTGACGGAATGCTGCGGCGTTCAGTGGATCACGTTCCCAGGCGAGAAAATCGTCCCACGTTTCGACCTCGACGTCTTCGCGCTGGAGTTCGCTGTACCAACGAGCGGCGGCATCTAGCCTGCCCGTGTCCTCCTCAATATCTGTCATCACGTCGATCACTCAGCCGCATCTGGACGCCAGCCGCCGGAATGCGAAAGGACTTTCGCGATGGCTGCCAGCGCGGAGGCTATATCACTTCTGACGGTTCTTGGCGACACGGAGAGACGAATTGCAATGGCCTCATGGGTCAATCCCTCCAGTCGATGCAACAGTAGCGCCTGTCTTTCGCGAGATTTGAGCCCCGCGATGGCTGTTTCCGCAATCGCGAGCAATTGCGCATCCTGAACCTGCTGTTCCGGCGTCATCGTCTGGCAGCAGGCCAGCCTGTCGCCCAGCGCCCCAATGTCGGTACTGTCGCACCAGCTCCGCGTATAACCCGACTTCAGGTAGTCGCGGGTCAGATTTCGTAGGATCGTGAACAGGAGAGGTCGCAATTCCTGGATGGGCTTGTCGCTGTAGGCACGCCCTGCCGAGATGAAGGCTTCCTGGACGAGATCTTCAGCATCATCGGAATTACCAATCCGTGTACGGCTGAATCGGAGAAGTTCGCTGTGGTGGAGCCGGAAGATATAATTCAGGGCTTCAGGACCTACTAGGTGGCCAGGCTCATGATGGAAATCTATGAGACTTGGTGACTTCCGAGGTTTCGAACGGGAGCCACTTTCGTGAGAATTGGACGAACCCCTCAGGTCTGGCTTTGAGAAGTGAGAATCGTTGCGCGCTTCGGACATTCAGTCTCCGCGATCTCAAAAAGAGAACGCACCCTACTTTCCACATTGAAACAATGTAAAGTTGTAGTTCTCTTTTTTAAAAATGTAAAGTTCCTATTTCTCGCAACGCACCGCGGCTCACCTTCCTCTGCGCGGAGGAGAGTTGATCCATGGAACTTCAAAAAATATTTGGGGCCAACGTTCGACACCACAGGCGCGCAGTAGGTTGGACTCTTGAACAACTAGCTGGCGAGGTTGGCGTCTCGCGAGAAACTATCGGGAAAATAGAACGCGGCATTTCAGCGCCGCTATTTGAAACCGTAGAAAAGATTGCCCAGACACTTGGTGTCTCCCCACAAGCCCTGTTGGGCGCGAAGTCATTTCCGTCTGGCGCTCGAGGAGAAACGCTTAGCAGTATAAATGGTATTCTCGCGAATATGAATGACAAGCAATTGGTCCGGACCCAGAAAATGCTTGAAGCATTGAAGGGGGGCTAATCATTTCCGTCTATATTGTTATACGTTTCATTCGGTTCAGATTCTCGATTCTGAGCTCTCCAAAGTGCTACATATAGACCATCAGTTTCTAGCAGGTCTTCGTGGGAGCCGCTTTCGGCGACCCTTCCCTTGTCCAGGACGATGATTTGATCGGCGTGTATAATGCTGGAAAGACGATGGGCGATGATCATCGTGGTTGTTCCATGCGCTGCAGATTTAATATTGCGAAGGATGCTCGCTTCGGCGCCTGAATCGAGCGCTGAAGTCGCCTCGTCCGCGATGAGCAATTTCGGGTGGCGGAGCATGGCCCGGGCTATGGCAACGCGTTGCTTCTCGCCCCCTGATAGTTTGAGGCCTCGCTCGCCAACAATCGTGGCAAGACCGTCGGGAAGGCCCGAGATGAGGTGTCCGAGATGGGCGAGTCGTGCGGCCCATTCGACCTCCTCTGTCGCAGCGTCGAGGTCAGGGAAGGCGATATTGGAGGCCAGACTGGTATTAAAGAGCGTTGTATCCTGGGGAATCACGGCAATCAGCCGCTGCAGGTCTGCTGGCGCATAATGAGAAATGGGAATGCCGTCGATAAGGATGCGGCCCGAATCCGGGTCATGAAACCGCAAGAGCAGGCGGCAGATGGTCGATTTGCCAGCGCCTGAAGTCCCCACAATTGCAGTTGTGGAACCGGGCGCAATGTCAAAGCTCACGCCATCGAGTACACGTTGCTGCGCTTTGTATGCAAAGCAAACGTTCTCGAACCGGATCGCCGGCAGCGCCGCATCTGGAGAGACCTTGGCTCCACCGTCGTTTGGCTTTTCCCTGAGGGGCGTATCAAGCAGATCGAGCAGACGCTCTGCGAACGCTGTGCCCTGGCCGATATCCCTCACGCCGGCACCGAGCAGTTCCATCGGCCGGACAACCTGGAGCATGTAGGTGTTGACCAGCACGAGATCGCCGACCGTCATGGCACCGGATCGGACCTGTATGATCGCAAGCCAGAGTGTCGCGGTCAGGCCCGCGCAAAACACAAAGGCGATGAGAAGTCCGTTCGTGAACCGCGCGCGATAGAAAGATCGCCAGCGTGCTTGCGCATGGGCGAGGGCTGCGTCGAATCTACCCGTAACTGCCCCCTCCCCCCCGAATGACTTGACGGTCTCGACATTTAGCAGGCTGTCGGCCAGCGCTGCATTCGCCTCAATCCGAGCCGAGGAGATCGCGCGGCTTGCCTTCATGATTGTCCGCGCGCCTGCAGAAAAGACGATCGCATAAGCGAGGGCGCAGGCGCTGAATATGACCAGGAAAGCAAGGTCAAGCACACGGGCAATGACAAGGCTCATGAGCACGACTTCAATCACGCCCGGCAGGATCGTGAAGAAGGCATGTTGCATGACAAGCCGCAACCCCTGCAGGCCGTTTTCGACTGTTTGCGTCAAAGCACCGGTCGACGTCTCACGGTGGAATGAAAGAGGTAGTGCTATCACATGGGCGAACACCTTTCGCCCGAGCTTGCGGGCGATTGCCTGGTCGGCGGCCCCGAACAGGAACATCCTGACCTCAGCTGCGATCCGGCCAAGCACCTGCGCGGCCACATAGGATGCCAACAGCACAGCCAGAAGGAGACCCTGCTTCTGCTGAAAGCTGTTTGTGCCATGAGCTGAAAGTCCGTCGATCAGGAGTTTCAGTGCGAGAGGACCGAATGCACCCAGAACCGACATGGCGAGGACACAGGCCAGCGCGATCAGAATCTTGAGAACGTCCTCAGCGTCCAGCTCTTTCCGCAGCGCAGGAATGGCACGGCCTAGATTGTTCCAATTTTCTGGCCGCATGGGGCGCCTTAATCAATATTCGGTCTCTGAATTTTCTACCTTAGCATACTTTTTGGTATAGATGTCCTGAACCTCGCATAATGAGGAGTAGTATTGACTATATCGCTATTATACAGATGGATACGCCTCGACAGCCGGTTGGCGCAAATTCAAATTTTTCCTCTTATGATTGTATTTTCTGCGTCCATGCCGCATCTCTGGCCACAGGAGCGCATGCAGTTCCGGCACGTCACAGAATTCGGGAACATCCTGATGCAGCACGGTTTTACTGCGCACTGACATCCCAGCGACGGGGCATGAGAGTTTGTGCGGCGCAACCGGCGCCCTTCATTGGATCGCGCGCGGCACTGTCACTTCGCTTCAGGTGGTAGGTGACTGCGAGACGAAATCGTCTTCATTTGCCTCCTCGCATGCAAAGAAATCAGCAAGAGGCACGTCGAGCCGCTTTGCCACCTCGTACAGCATGCCTGCAGAAATCCGGTTCATGCCGGTCTCGTACTTCTGCAACTGCTGGTGCGATATACCCAGAAGCCCGGCGAGCTCCACGAGCGTCATGCTGCAGGCCTGACGGTGCGCCCGCAAATGCGCGGAGACCCGTAAATCCATTTCAGAAGGTGCCCGCGCTGCTCTCGGCTTGCCGCCGGTCATAGCTCGCATCCTCCTGTGCCGAAAAGTGAAACGCGATCCACACATCCAGGCAGGATTGGTGCTTCGTCACTATTCCCACCTGCATGCCTCATGTCATACGCCCTCACGCATCGCCAGCACCGGGCTTTCCTTGATGCGCCGGGCACTACGAGACTCAACGAGACACTGACGTCACGCGGCAGAAGAAAGTCTCAGCACCCCGTACGGCAAAGCGATAATGATGAAATTGAATGACCAGGATCCACCTGAAGCGGCAAAGCAAGCCACTCACTCCCCTACCGAACTCCCAGCGACTTATCACGCATGGCCGACGGTCCTTCCACCTTGTAGCGGTCCAAAATCGCGTGGCCGGTCTTTTCAGGATGTCCTGAAAAGTCCGGCAGAAACCCGTCATGCTCTCGCCCTCAGGGAAGCGGACACCCCATCGAGGGCTTTCTTCCATGGCCGAACTTTTTCTCCACAGCATCCATACTTGCGGCAAGGCCAGGCGTGTTACTCATGTCTCGAGCCACATGCCCACGCAGACCGGTTAGGGCCGCTGCCTGAGGAGGCTCTCTGCCCCGCCGGTCAGCTGCTCTTTGCAATCGTCCAGTGTGTGAAGGGTCTCCGGCATGGCATGCTCGTGAACCGCACGGACGCCGTCATGGACCTCAGTTCTCACGATGGCTCACAGCGCCTGGACCAGCAGGTCGCGGCGATGTGCTCGCTCAATCCGCTCCATATCGCCCTCGGGCATACCTGCCGCCTCGGCATGAAGACGCCATTGCGCAACAGATTGCGACACCTCGGCCAGGATGGACCTGGCCCTGGCCGGCTTGACGCCGCCGGTGCCGGCAAAGGCGATCAGGTCCTCGACCTCGAACAGGTCGCGCTTCCCGTTGACGCTCATCTGGTGCTGGCTCGTCCAGGCGCCGGACGGATTGTAGGAATAGGCCACGTCAAAGGCGGGCGAGAGGCGCCAGGTGCCATCCCGGTCCATCAGGAAGGCGATGTTCTTGACATGGTCGTCCTGGTTGCGCGCGACAAGATTGAAGAAGGTGCGTCGAACCTGGCGCTCGATATCACCCATCGGAAGCTGCAGGCGCCGGATCGCCTGCAGCGCCTGCTCATAGGCGTAGGCTCCGGCCATGTTGAAATCATAGTGCATGAGCGCGCCAAGCGACTGCATATGCAGCTTGGCGCCGGTTTGTGTCCGGTCGAACCGCCTGGTCATGAAATGCGCGCGGCCGCCTTCCTCGTGCAGCCGGCACGCTTCCATGTCGATGCCGGCGGCACGCGCCATCAGGGAATAGGCATACTCGATGCGGCCGAAGCCCTGCGGATCAGCCAGTTCCCTGTCGCGATTGCCATGCACGCCGTCGAATTTCATCAGCCACTGGCTGAACCCCTCCCCGGCCTGCGCCTGGCCGGACCGGAACTCGCCGGTCTGCGGGTTCCAGGCGAGGACAGCCTTTGCGCGCGCGCCGCCTGCCGACGTGCCGACCCGTAGAATGTCTTCGATGGCCTGCTGGTCGTCGATGCCAGTGAACTTGCCTTCAAGGGCAATCCTGTCGTCCAGGACACGGTTGGCGAGCGCAACGAGCGCATCAATGTCGATCCGTCGCGACACGGTGGGCGCGTCGCGCATCAAGGGTTTGAATTCGAGTGCGCCCATACCGCGCGTGCCGGTATAGCACAGGCGCTCGACGGGCGTGAAGCTTCCAGGTTCCCGGCCGCGGCGCGACAGCCAGGCATTGATGAGCGTATTGCCGAACTTGTCGGGAAGGCTGTCAGCCAGCATGCCGGGCAGACCCTTGAACGTCTCGCGCGACAGCGACGGGAACTCGTAGGGAAAGTCCGTCAGGGGCATCATGACCGGGGCGACGGCGATGCCGGAGGCGGCAAATTCAGGTGTATACTGAAAGACCCCAATGCCGCGATCCGGCAACCAGGTCACAGCCCCGATATCACTGCCCCATAGAATGACCCGGGCCGTATCGGTCATGCCTGGGAATCCTCGTCGCCCCAGCGCCATTTCGCGGCGGCGGCTCGCTTGCCGCTTGCGCGCTGGCGCTCGCTCCCCTCGAGACGTACGCGGTCGACGGGTCGGACGGCGGGGTCAGGCAACAGGGCAGCCAGGTGATCGGTCAATCGCAAGGCCTGCATGATCCGGATGAAGGAATCGAGCGATATGGCTTTGCCATCGGCAAGCCGGGTGAGTGTGCTCCTGGAGACGCCGGCTTCAGCCGCGAGATCTGCCTGGCTGATATTGCGGCTCAGCCGGATCTCGTCGAGTCGCTTGCAAAGCGCTTCAATTAGCGCACCGCTGGATGCTGTTGAAAAATCAATCTTATGCGTCATTTATGCAGCCCAATTCCAACTTAATGCATTTTGTGAGCCATATATGAAGCATTATATAAATTCGAATACAATTCTTTTAATGCGTCACTTATAGTGCATTAAAGACCACTTTTCCACTTATTGCTTCAGTTTTAATGCATTTATAGATTTAGTAGCATCCCTGCCTTCGCGCCTGTCCGCACTGCCGCAAGCGATTGCGGACTTATCGCGGGGCGCACCGGGCCGGCACGATCAGATTCTCATCGACCCTCCGGCGGACATCGACAGGCAGGACAACTTTGAGCGTTATGGTATGCATATTCTGGGGCGGTTCAGCCATTGGCAGAACCGCCCTAGTCATATTTCCGATTGCCCCAGAGGTCATCCGGGCACTCAAGATTCCAAACTCCCTTGCGCGCAGCGCGGGCGCGTACTTCCGCATCCGCATAGGCGCCCTGGCTGTATTTCGGCCAGTCGCGGGCCCAGCCGCCGCCGACCATAAGGTCGCCGAGGTCAGCGCCGCTGACACGGCACGTGGCGACCGCGCGATCATAAGAATCCTTGCCCGTGCTGTTGCAGGTCACCGTTCGGGTTCCAATCTGGTCGGAGAGGTAAAGAGCTGCCCTCTGGTAGACATTGGTGCCGGCACAGGTTTTCCCGCGCTCGGGCGAGTCGAATCCGGAGAGGCGGATAGGCTGCCCGTGGATCTCGATTGTGTCCCCGTCAATGACGGACGCCACACCGGCAATCCGGTCTGAAGGATCGCCCGCCGGGACGGTGCGGCCCGCATCTGTATTCAGCTGCCCACAGGCGGCCAGGAGCAAGATCATTGAAAAAATGCTGGCATGCTTCTGTCTCATGATTCAAGCTGATCATGATTCACGCATTTGCAGAAATGGGTTCACCGGCATGGGATGGGATGATGACAAGAGCGGACACTATGTGCCGCCGCCGCTGCCCAAATGGATCTGGGTGACGGCGAGCCTGGTGTTCGCCGGCTTTCTCGCTCTTGTCGTGTTCGGTCCCCGCTGAGGGATCAGCCGGGCGGCATCTGGTCGAGGAAGGATGCAAGATCGAGGATCTTGTCGGTTGCGAGTGTTTCGATCGCCTTCCTGAGCTTGCCGGGTGACCCTTTCAGCTGCCGGTCTGTCAGGCGAAAGACGATCGTGACCTCCGTCAGGCTGATCGCATGGACCGCCTTGACCGAGCAGTCCCTGTCTTCAAGGTCGACAGTGACCGTGTCGAATGTCCATAGGGATGTGCGCATGTTCGGATGGCTCCGCTCCTTGTTGATGGAGCAGATGAGTCCGCACTGCTTCGATTAAAATGCGCCTTGTAGTAGATGCGCCTGCCCGCCGGGGTTTAGCCTTTGACACTGGCCACGCACGTGACCTTCTGCTGGTCCTGGTACTGAAACGGATCGGGCCGACGACTCGGCATTATCAACAAGGACAGTGTCGTGTATCCCTGTGAAGGAAACCAACAGCCATGGCCGCACTGAAATTGGGGACCGGACAGCTGCCGGACCAGACGCAGCAAAGGCTGGCCCTCCTCATTCGCCCCAACAAGGCCGGGTGCTCCACGCCTGAGGCTTGCGCGGCGTCACATCTGGCCCTCTAACCGCCCTGTGCTAGTCTCCCGCAAAATCGAGGAAACGCATCCATGCTGCAGAAAACCTATGAAGCCTTCGCCGTCACGATTGAGGACAAGGTCGCCCATATCAGGATGAACCGCCCCGAGGCGATGAACACGATGAACAAGGCGTTCTGGAACGAATTGCCTGCCATCGTCCGCGACATCGACATGAACGCGCGCGCCCGCTGCATCGTTATCTCATCGACTGGCAAGCATTTCTCGGCCGGCATGGACCTCGCGGTCTTCGGGTCCGGCGAAGGCGGCGGCGCGGCGGACCGCTATGTGGCGGCTGAAGCCTTCCGCTCGAACATCCGCCAGATCCAGTCCAGCTTCAACGCGCTGGAGGAGGCCCGCATGCCGGTCCTCTTCGCCCTGCATGGCGGCGTCATCGGCGGCGCGATTGACATGATCTCGGCCGGCGACATCCGCTGGTGCACCAAGGATGCCTTCTTCACCATCATGGAAACCAATATCGCCATGACGGCAGATGTCGGCACCTTCCCCCGCCTGCAGCGCTACATCCCCGAAGGCTGGGTCAAGGAAATGGCCTATACGGGCCGGCGCATCGACGCGGCCAAGGCCAAGGAAATCGGCCTCGTGAATGATGTCTTCGACACGCATGAGGCATGCGTTGCGCATGTTCTGGCGACAGCAAAGGAGATCACCACGAAGGACCCGCTGACCGTCACCGGCTGCAAGACGCTCATCAATTATGGCCGCGACCACAACACGGCCGACACGCTCGATTATATCGGCGTGTGGAATGCCGGCATGATCCCGCCCCCGCACATGCAGGAAGCCTTCGCTGCCCGCGCTGAAAAGCGCGACCCGGAATTCCCGGACCTGATGAAACTGCGCGATACGCCGATGTAGGCCTAGGCGGATACGATCCGGTAGACGGCGGTCGCATTCATCACGATATCATCGCCGCATCTGGCCGCCCCGCCGGTGAACAGAACGGTGCGGGTTTTCCGGTCGATGCGCGCGGTGAACACAGGCTGGCAGTGAACATCGGCACCGGTGACATCCAGCGTCACCGAAACAAGCTCCACCCTGTCAGGTGAGCAGCGGGCTTCCGCGTCCGCACGGATCGCCGCCATCAGGTCCAGCGCCAAGGCTTCGTCGGCGCGCAGTCCGGTTTCGGTTCGCATCACGTCTCCTCGTTCATGTCAGCAGGCACCGCTGTAGCCATCCGCGCCCGCATTGAAAAGGCCCATGCCGGCCCCGCACGCAGCCACGGGCAACAAAAAAGCCGCCCTTCCGGGCGGCTCTGTTTGAATGGTGCTGCGGTGAGTTGCCGGATCAGGCTGCCTTGGCCGCGCTGATCTCTGCATCCATGTCGTGTCCGATAAGGTCTCCCAGATGACCAAAGCCGGTCATCTCATAGGTCTCTTCCATGAAGGCCGAGATCGACGGCAGCAGGTGGCCGATGGCCTTGTGATCGAGACCAATCGCATGCAGCGAGGTGATCATGGACTGGGCAACGACGCGCTTGCCGCCGGGCGTCTGTTCGATCAGGCGGGCGATGATGCCCGTCGCCTCGCCGAACTCAGACCCTGTGCGGGCCGCAAGTGCGCGAGCGCCGGGAATGGTCTTGAACATCGCCGGTGCGAAGGGGGAAGCCTGTCGCTCAGCTGAATTCAACACAATCCCCAGCGCCGTTTTAGCAGTCGATTCCGAGAGTCCATTGATTGTAGCGATGTGCGCAATGAGATCATTCAGCATTAGCGTGGCACTCCTAGGATTAATGGCTCCGGAACCCCCATTAACCTCCTACATGCTTTCCGATTGGTTACCGCCAGTGGCGCGCGCGCACTTGATTTGCGAAAGAGGGTTAAGCGCTGTTAGGTCGGGGTAAACAGGCGGGCTCTTCCAGTTTACCCCTATCCACAGGCCCACGCCCGGCACGAATGAAAACAAGGCACTCCCAATGATCCGGATCGGACTCCTCGGCGCAGCCAGAATTGCACCTGCCGCCATCATAAAACCGGCCAGCCTGCGGGGCGATTGCGAAACCGTCGCCGTGGCCGCGCGCGACGCTCAGCGCGCCCGCGACTACGCCGCCGAAAACGGCATCCCTGACATCTCCGATTCCTATGAGGCGCTCATCGCGCGCACGGACATTGACCTCATCTACAACGCCCTGCCCCCGCATCGCCACGCGGACCTGACCATCGCCGCGCTCGAGGCCGGCAAGGCCGTGCTCTGCGAGAAACCGTTTGCCATGAATGCGGCAGAAGCCGCCCGCATGGCCGACGCAGCAAGGCACACCGGCGGCATCCTGATCGAAGCCTTCCACTATCGCTTCCACCCCGCCTTCCAGCGCGTGTTCGACATCGTGCATAGCGGCCGGCTGGGCACGATCCGGCGTGTCGAGGCCGCATTCGATGTGACCATTCCCTACCGGACCGACGAGTTGCGCCACACGCTGGACGTCGGCGGCGGCGCGCTGATGGATCTTGGCTGCTACCCGGTCCACTGGGTCCGCACGCTGGTCGGCGCCGAACCCGAAATCGTTTCAGCCCGGGCGGAATGCGAGCGGCCGGGCGTCGACACAAGTATGGAAGCCGAATTCCGCTTTCCGGGCGGCGAAACCGGATCAATCCATACGACGATGGCACCGGACACGAAATTCGACGCCTGGATCCGGGTCGATGGCACAGAGGGCCAGCTCGAGATCAGGAACCCGGTCCACCCCCACCGCGGCCACACCATCACCACCACCTTGGGCGGCACGTCCCGCACCGTCACCGCCCCCGGTCAAACCACGTATGACCACCAGCTTGCACACGTTGTGGACGTGCTTGCCGGGCGCACATACGCCTTGACGGGCGGCCGGGATGCTGTCGGAAACATGGCCGCGATTGACGCGATCTACCGCGCCGCAGGCCTGTCTCCGCGCGGGATGTAATCAGCCGGCGCTGGCCTGCGCCATGCTGATCCAGCCTTCGACTTCCTCTTCCTCGAACTGGGCATCATCCCATAGCACCCGGTCCCCCTGAGGCGACGTCAGGAAGTCCATCGCGGCCAGGAACACATCGCGCGCGGATGCGCCTGCCAGATCGCTGGCCGACCGGATTCCGGCGCCGACAAGGATCTGTGCATCGTGAACCCGCAATCCGGGAACATCCATCATCAGGCGCGACTGGTCCTGCCAGTCGGCTATCGCGTCGGCGTCGATGTGGCTCGCGTTCAGCAGGTGGACGGTTTCGTCGATATCGCAGTCCAGCAGGTCGCCGACATTCGTTATACCGGCCTTGCCAAGCCGCCGCGCCGTCTTGCGGCCGATCGACGGCGCATCAACGATGGGCGATTCGCGCGTGAGACGCCCCTGGCCGCCAATCGTGGCGATCGGTTCGGCTTCAGGCTCAGCGGCTGCGACGGGCGCAGGCGCGGGTTTTGGCGCTTCCCTGACAGGCTCGGGCCTGGGCGCAGGTTTCAGCTCATGCCTGGCTGCCGCTTTTGTTGCCGGTTCGGTCGCTGGCTTTGGCACCGGCTTCGGCGCGGGTGCGGGTGTTGGCCTGGTAGCAACAGACGCGCTCTCCGGTCTGACGCGCTTGGCACCAAGCGGTGCCAGTTCCTGCGCATCCAGCTGTTTCAACGGCACGCGCAGCACCTGTCTGGCATGGAGTTTCCGTATCGCCTTGTCATCGTCAGGCAGCGTCTTCACGACCTTGCCGGTCTTCTGGAACTCGGCATACATCCGCGCGACCTGGCGTCGGTCACCGGCATCGGCCAGCTTCTTCGAAATCATGCGCAGCGGAATATCCAGCGTCTCGATATAGCCCTGGATCGTCAGGTTCACTTTCGGCGGCGCAACGGCGGCCTCCTCGATAGCCCGTGTCATCAGGACTGACAGGCCTGCCGTCGCATAGGCGACAAGGTCGGCCACGATATCCAGCATCGTCTCGTCGAGGCCCGCAGGCGGGTCCTTCACGCCGGCATCAAGGTCGTAATGGTCGATGAATGTCTGGTAATGCGGATGGGACCGTTCCGCCCCGGCCCGCACCATGTCGGAGACGAAACCAAGACCATCCGGCACATCAATCGCCGGATAACCGCTGGCTTCGATGCGCGCGGCGATCCCGTCATGCGACCTGGCGATGCTCCATTCAACGGCGCGATGGATCGCGCCCTCTTCCTCGGTCTGGCCTGTATGGAAGGGCTGGAGCGGGTCAGCATAATAATGGCTCAGCACGCCGAGCGCATAGGCAGCCTCGCTCCACTTCTTCTTCGCCAGCAGCTCGACAGACCTGGCATACCACTCGGTCGCCTTGTCGCGCGCGCCGCCCCATTCGCCTTCGGATATGTGGAGGACGTGGTTCTGGAAGTCCTTGAAAACCGTGTCCGGCGCCTTGGCGCCTTTCAACAGATGCTCGTGGTGCACCAGGAACAGCGACTTCCACTGCTCTCCCGCTTCGGCGTCAATCAGGTCCAGCGCATTGAACGCGATATGATGATGTGTCGACGTGCAGCGATGCGCACGGATAACCCGTTCCAGCAGGGACATGACGGGAACTCCAGTGGGGTGAATCTGACACCGATTCTGGCCCCACGAAGGTTACCGTGAAATTAACCCCTTGCGCCGGGCCACGGATTTCCTCCCATCATGTGTCAGTCATCGCCTACCGGACGGCAAAATCCGTCGGTTCGGTGCTCTTGCCTTTTGCATCTTTTTCGCCGGTGGACTGGCCGTGCTTCTGCGCGCCCATGAAGCCGAAAATGTGCCCGGCGACCTTGCGCATCTGGATCTCTTCCGAGCCTTCGGTGATGCGATAGCGACGGTGGTGGCGATAGATGTGCTCGAACGGCGTATGGCGTGAATAGCCCATGCCGCCATGGATCTGCATTGCCCGGTCGGCCGCATTGCAGCAGAGCCGGTTTGCCCGGTAATTGCACATCGACACCTTGTCTGACAGCTTGATCGCCACTTCGGGCTTCGACATCTGGTCCATTTCCCAGGCCGTCTTGAAGATCAGCAGCCGGAGCATTTCTGCTTCCGAAGCGAGTTCAACGATGGGGAACTGGATCGCCTGATTGGTCGACAGCTTCTTGCCGAAAGGCGCGCGGGTGTTTGCATAGTCGATCGACTCGTCGATGCAGAACAGTGCCGCGCCGACAGAGCTCGCCGCCTGGCGGATGCGGTTCTCGTGCACGAAATGCTGGGCCAGCGCCAAGCCGCCTTCGGGCGGGCCGAACACGGCACTGTCGGGCACCCAGACATCCTTGATGGTCAGGCGGGGATGATCGGTGGGCATGTTGAATGTCCACATATATTCGAGAATTTCGATGCCCGGATCGTCCGCCGGCACCAGCAGGCACGTAATGCCGCGGGCATCGCCATCTTCGCCGCTTGTGCGCGCAAAGCACATCATGTGGGTGGCGTGATGCATCCCCGTGATCCACATTTTCTCGCCATTGATGAGCCAGCCATCCTTGCCGTCCTTCTTGTGGCGCACAGCCCGTGTTTCCATGTGCGTGGCATCGGAGCCATGGTTCGGTTCGGTCAGTCCGAACGTCGCGCGGAACTTGCCCTCCAGGGCCGCCGTCGCGAGATGCTTCTGGTCCTCGCGGGCAAAGTCACGCAGCATCAGGATCTGCGGGTAGTTTGCCACGATGGAATGTTCGTTCTGCAGGTCATTGTGCAGGCCGAGGCCCTTGCGCGCCAGATGCTCGCGGATGATCGCCATGGCGAGGTTCGACCCGTTCTGGCCGCCATACTCCTTCGGCAGGCCAAAGCGGAAATGCCCGGCTTCGTCCGCCAGGCGCTTCGCCTTGCCCAGCAGCTCTTCCCACTCCTTGCGCGGCAGGCCCTGGTTCTCGAAATCGGTTCGGGCCCATTCGCGGCGGTGGTCGAAGAAGCGGATATTGTCGTCCTGCTGCTCGAGGGGCTTGATCTTGTCCTCGATGAACTGATCAAGGACGATCAGGTAATCGGCAATATCTTTTGGAATATTGAAATCCATGATGTTTCTCTCCCAGGCGCGCGCCTCTGTTCTGCCTGGCACTTTAACCTACGCTGGGATGGGAGCAATTTGTGTCGTAGGGGCAACCGCGTTGCCATAGGGATTCCCTTCGGGAAATCACGCGAAATGCACCCTCTGAACACTTGACCAAATATTCAGCGTTTGATAGTCATTGTTCTGAAGGGGGCGCTTTCCCTTTATTCACCGCGTTGCACGCTCATCACAAACCCCGAACGAAAGGCACCCTCCCATGCTACGTTCTACTCTCATCAGCGCCGCTGCCCTGGCGTTTGCTGCACCCGCCCTCGCTGGAACATTCGTTTTCGAAACAGCCCAGCCAGTCGCTGAAAAGCGTGTCATCGCGGAAAGCGTTGTCTGGACCTGCGAAGGCACCACCTGCGTCGGCGATCTTGACCGCAAGACTGTCTCGCTCCGCATCTGCAAGAAAATCGCCAAGGAAGTCGGCGAAATCACTGCCCTGCGCAATGACAAGTCAGAACTCGACGCTGCCGACCTCGAAGCCTGCAAGGCTTCCGCGAAGAGCTAGATCGCTCTCCGGACTTCAAGAGTCTCTCCTCGGGCCGTCACGGGAAACCGGGGCGGCCGTTTTTTATCCGTCAGCAGGCTCGACAGGCTGCCACAACTCGACCTTGCGCCCATCCGGATCCATGACCCAGGCAAAGTGGCCATAGCTTTCGCTCATCGGCTCGCCTTCCAGTTCGACACCCTCCGCCTTGATGCGTGCCAGCATGCCCGGCATGTTATCCACCATCAGGTTCATCATGAAGTCGCTGGCCGAGGGTTTGAAATAGTCGCTCTCGCCCTTGAACGGCGCCCAGATGGTCTGGGCCCCTTTCGGGAAGACGCCTGCCGCACTCGCATGGCTGAAACTGCTGCCGCCATAGTCATCAATCGCGATCCCCAGTACGCGCGAATACCATGCGCGCGTCGCGTCAACGTCCTTACACAGAAAAAACAGCCCGCCGAGGCCTATAACCCTTGCCATGTCCGTCTCCCATTTCAAATGGCTGCGATGGCAGCCGCGAGCATGTCGCGCACCTCGCCGGCAACGCGTTTAAGTTCATCATTCTCGATCGCCTGCATGGACGCCACCGGATCAATCGCGCTGACTTCAACCGCGTCGTCGACCTGCCTGAGGATGACATTGCAGGGCAGCATGGCGCCGACGCGCGGCTCGATCTGGATCGCCTGATGGGCCATTTGCGGATTGCAGGCGCCCAGGATGCGATAAGACGGCATTTCGGCATCGAGCTTCTTCTTCATCGTCGCTTTCACGTCGATCTCGGTCAGCACACCGAACCCCTTGTCGGCCAGTGCCTGCCGCGTGCGCTGGTCAACGGCGTCAAAACTGGCGCCGGAAATGGTTCGATTGATTGTGTAGGGCATCATGATCTCCTGATTGCGGGATGGCTCCATGCCTTCCTATCACATTGGCCGGGCAAGATCAGGCGCCTTCGCAAAACTTGCACTGTTGGCATTGAATGCGCCCTGCCGCATGGTGTTCCCAAAGGCTGACAAGAGGACGCACCATGCCGATCGACGCCAAGCGCACGCCGGATGCCCGCTTCGACAATTTGCCGGGATTTGACTATGCCCCGCACTATGTCGACGACCTGCGCGGCTATGAAGGCTTGCGGATCCATTATGTCGATGAAGGCCCACAGGATGCCGTTCGCACCTATCTCTGCCTGCATGGACAGCCGACATGGAGCTATCTCTACCGCAAGATGATCCCGGTCTTCCTCGACAGCGGCGCGCGCGTCGTCGCGCCTGACTGGCTCGGCTTTGGCCGGTCGGACAAGCCTGTCGATGACAAGGTCTATTCGTTCAGTTTTCACCGCAACATGATGGTCGAACTGATCAAGCGCCTCGACCTGAAAACCGTGACCCTGGTCTGCCAGGACTGGGGCGGCCTGATTGGCCTCACCATCCCGATGGACATGCCCGACACGTTCGAGCGCCTGATCGTGATGAATACAACCCTCGCCACGGGCACATCGCCTGGCGCCGGGTTTGACCAGTGGAAAGCCTATAACCGCACGCAGCCCGACATGGACATTGCCGCCCTGATGAAGCGCGGCACGCCCATCCTCACCGACGCCGAAGCGGCCGCCTATGCCGCCCCTTTCCCGGATGCGACCTACAAGGCCGGCGTGCGCATGTTTCCCGAACTGGTGATGGTCAGTCCGGGCATGGAAGGCGTCGATATCTCGCGGCGCGCGGCTGCCTGGTGGGCAAATGACTGGAAGGGCGACAGCTTCATGGCCGTTGGCGCACAAGACCCCGTTCTCGGCCCCGCGCAGATGGAGAAGCTGCGCAAGACGATCCGCGGCTGTCCCGAACCCATGGTCCTCGCTGACGCCGGACACTTTGTTCAGGAATGGGGCGAGCCGGTCGCCCTCTCGGCGCTGAAATCATTCGGGGAGCTCTGACACGATGGCTGGACTGTCTGCCTCCAGGATCGCCTATCCCGAGGTCGGCTGCGGCGCGGCCATTTTCGATCCGTCGGGGCGCCTGCTCCTGATCCAGCGCCTGACAGAGCCGGAAGCGGGCGCATGGGGATTGCCCGGCGGCAAGATCGATTTCGGGGAACCGGCTCGCGAAGCGGCACATCGCGAAATCGCCGAAGAGCTCGGAATCCATATCGAGGTGACAGGCCTTGCCTGCATGGCGGAAATTCTAGATCAGGGCGACGGGCGTCACTGGGTGTCTCCGATTTTTTTCGCCCGCGTCGTTTCCGGCACACCCTGCCTGATGGAGCCTGAAAAACATGGAGGTTTCGGCTGGTATGCCCTCGACGCCCTCCCTCCCCGCCTGACCACGCCCACCCATGCGCTGCTTGCGAGCCTCGAAACCGCATCCGCGGCCTCGCCCACGACCTGAATTCTGCTAATAAGCAGGCATGAGACAATTGCGGATCCTGTTGGTGCGGCTACTGGTTGCAGACCTGATTGCAACCCTCGCCTTTTTCGGCCTGACGCGCCTCGTCGATCAGACGGGACAGATCACCCATGGCGCGGGCGTGGTCTTCTATTCCGATTCCGCCCGTGAAGCCGATGCGCGCATCGACAAGGGTATCGCCCTGCTCGAGGCCGGCAAGGTCGACCGCCTGGTCATGGTCGGCGGCCATCGCCCGCAGGAAGGCATTGTCGGCAGCCAGGACATGGCGCTCGCCGCCATCCGCCGTTCGGGCTATGGCGCACGGATATCAGCCGATGTTTCCTCCCGCGACACGATCTCGGGCCTGCAGACCCTGGCCGGGCAGCCGGGTCTCGCTGGCGCGGACCAGCTGGTCTTCGTATCCAACTGCATGCACCTCCTGCGCGCAAAGTCGATCTACCAGACGGTCTCCAAGGGCGGCCCCAGGGCCCGTTCGGCCTGCGCGAAGGCCAGCCTCAATCCGGTGGATATCTGGAAGCGCACCCATTACGAAGCCGCCGCCTGGGTGGTCTACCTCCTGCCTGAAAGCTGGCGCGACGGCATCATCGACCGCCTTCGCGGCGATGATTCTCAAAATTGAACTCATCTGGCGAAAAATCGAAGACTGCCCCCTGGCCGATCAAGCATGGTAACCGGTGTCAGCCATCAGGATGCAGCCGATCGGCTTTAACTTGCTGCAATACAGGGGCATGATTGTTGCAAATCGATGACGTGTGCCATTAATTGGCCCGATCGAATTCACCAGGTTCAAGAACAAGATTCCGAGGAAACCATGAGCGACAACGTAGCCATTCTTGCCGAGCTGGGCATCAAACCGAAGTCCATCCGCAAGAACTGGAAGGAACCGCGCCTGTATGAAACGTCTGTTGCTGCCGGGGAAGCCCGTGTGGCGAATGGCGGCGCGCTCGTCGTGGAAACCGGCCAGCACACAGGACGGTCCGCTAAGGACAAGTTCACGGTACGCGATGCGACCACGGAAAACACCGTCTGGTGGGACAATAACGCCGCGATGACGCCGGAACATTTCGATGCGCTGCTGGCCGACTTTGCATCCCACCTCGCCGGCAAGGATGTGTTCGTCCAGGAACTCTTCGGCGGTGCAGACCTTGACCACCGCCTGCCGGTCACCGTGGTCACCGAGCTCGCCTGGCACTCCCTGTTCATCCGCCATCTCCTGCGCGTGCCGACCGATGCCGAATACAATGGCTTCAAATCGGAATTCACGATCATCAACTGCCCGACCTTCCGCGCTGATCCGGCGCGCCATGGCACACGCTCGGAAACGGTCATCGCCGTGAACTTCGACCGGCGCATGGTGCTCATCGGCGGAACGTCCTATGCGGGCGAAACCAAGAAATCGGTCTTCACCGCACTCAACTATTACCTGCCGACCCAGGGCGTCATGCCGATGCATTGTTCGGTGAACACATCCGACAAGGATGACGCGGCGATCTTCTTCGGCCTGTCGGGCACTGGCAAGACGACACTCTCTGCCGACGCCAGCCGCATCCTCATCGGCGATGACGAGCATGGCTGGTCGGAAAACGGCCTCTTCAACTTCGAAGGCGGCTGCTACGCCAAGATGATCAAGCTCTCGGCCGACGCCGAGCCCGAGATCTACGCAACCTCGAAAATGTGGGGCACCGTGCTCGAGAACGTGGTGATGGATCCTGTCACCCGCGAACTTGATCTTGACGATGGCTCGCTCGCTGAAAACTCGCGCGGCGCCTATCCGATCTCGTCGATCCCGAACGCTTCGGAATCCGGCCGCTGCGGCCAGCCGAAAAACCTGATCATGCTGACCGCCGATGCCTTCGGCGTGATGCCGCCGATTGCCAAGCTGACGCCGGCGCAGGCCATGTACCACTTCCTGTCGGGTTACACGGCAAAAGTCGCGGGTACCGAAAAGGGCGTGACCGAGCCGACCGCTACCTTCTCCACCTGCTTCGGTGGCCCGTTCATGCCGCGCCATCCGTCCGAATACGGAAATCTTCTGCGCGACCTGATCGGCAAGTATGACGTCGATTGCTGGCTGGTCTCGACTGGCTGGACCGGCGGCCCCTACGGCCAGGGCAACCGCATGCCGATCAAGGCCACGCGGGCCCTCTTGAATGCCGCGCTCGACGGCTCGCTCAACAAGGCGGCCTTCCGCAAGGATGAAACCTTCGGGTTCATGGTCCCGACTGCCGTTCCCGGCGTGGACAGCAAAATTCTCGATCCGCGCTCAACCTGGGCAGACCCGGTCGCCTATGACAAACAGGCCGCCAAACTTGCCGACATGTTCGTGGCAAATTTTGCCAAGTTCGAGAGCTATGTCGATGAATCTGTCCGGGCCAGTGCGCCCAAGGCGAAAACGCCTGCCTGACACGACGATTTCCTGACCTTGACGTTAAGGGAAGGCTGGCGCCATGCGCGCCAGCCCGTTAGTGTGCGCCGCAACATCCGAAACGCTCTACAAAAAACTCTGGAGGAGTATCCATATGCGTGAAGCAGTCATCGTTTCCACCGCCCGCACGGGCATGGCCAAAACCGGCCGTGGCTCACTCAACGACACCCACGGCATCACGATGGCCGGCCACGCCATCAAGAGCGCGCTTGAGCGTGCCGGCGTCGAAGGCGCTGCGGTCGAGGACGTGTTCCTCGGCACCGCCCAGCCTGAAGGCGCAACCGGTCACAACGTCGCCCGCAACGCCGCCCTCTGGGCCGGCTGCCCGTCCTCCACATCAGGCGCGACCATCAACCGCTTTTGCTCGTCAGGCCTCCAGGCCATCGCCAACGCCTCGCACACGATCATCAATGAAGGCGCATCTGTCACTGTAGGCGGCGGCGTGGAAAGCCTCTCGCTGGTGTCGCGCTCGGGCCACATGAACCTGTACCGCTACACCGAAGAAGAGCTGATGAAGACATGGCCAGCCATCTGGATGAGCATGATCGAAACGGCCGAGATCGTTGCAGACCGCTACGGTGTGTCGCGCGAAGACCAGGACCGTTACTCCGCAGAGAGCCAGCGCCGCACGGCCGAGTTCCAGAAGAAGGGCTACATGGCCGAGGAAATCGCGCCGATGAAGACCCGCATGAAGCTATTCAACAAGGAGACCGGCGAAGAAACCTATCAGGACGTCATCGTCGACAAGGACGAGTGCAACCGTCCCGGTACGACCTATGAAACCCTTGCGGGCCTGAAGCCTGTCTTCTCCGGCGGCATGGTCGTCAAGGAAGGCAAATACGTCACCGCGGGCAATGCGTCCCAGCTGTCCGATGGCGCCGCTGCCGTGGTCGTCATGGAAGCCAAGGAAGCCGCAAAGCGCGGCATCGAGCCGCTCGGCCGGTTCGCCGGTTTCAACGTCGCAGGTTGCGATCCTGACGAAATGGGCATCGGCCCCGTCTTCGCCGTGCCGCGCCTGCTCGAACGCCACGGCCTCACGGTTGACGATATCGACCTCTGGGAACTCAACGAAGCCTTCGCGTCGCAGTGCCTCTACAGCCGCGACCGCCTCGGCATCGATCCTGAAAAATACAACGTCAATGGCGGCTCGATCTCGATCGGCCACCCGTTCGGCATGACCGGCGCACGCTGCACCGGCTCGATCCTGCTCGAAGGACGTCGCCGGGGTGCCAAGTGGGGTGTTGTCACCATGTGTATCGGTGGCGGCATGGGCGCTGCAGGCCTGTTCGAAATCTACAGCTAGGCTGCCCTTTCGGCCCGGCTGGGCAATGACAAAAGAAAGCCCCGGCCCTTTGGGTCGGGGCTTTTCTTGGTCAGCCCTTAAAGTTACATAATGACGTAATTAATGTGACTTATTTGTGAAATACGATTAGACGCCCCGGAAAACCGAGGGTGACTATACGGGCATGAATTATCTCCGCTTTCTGACCGCGGCATCCAGTATCGCACTGGCAAGCTTTTCTGCAGCAGCGGACGATTCCATCGACCTCAAGCTTTCAGGCCGTGTCCTCTACGACTACGCGCAGGCCGAAGCCGACAAGGCCGCGTTCCAGGTCGATCAAGCCGAATTGCGAACCGCCCGCCTCTCCCTTTCCGGAAAGGGAGAGCGCATCGACTTCAAGATCGAGATGGAAACGAGCGAGAGCGGCGATATCTCCGCGACCGATGCCTATATCGCTGTCGCCCTGCCCGGATCCGGATGGACGATCCGCGCCGGCCAGTTCAAAACGCCCAACGCGCTGGAAGAGCAGGTGTCCGGCCTCTTCACCACGTTCGCGGAACGCGCCGCATTCACGGACGCCTTCGAACTCGACCGCCGTGTCGGCGTGGCCGCGTCCACCAAGGGCCGGAACTGGACCTTTATGGCAGGCGCTTTCGGCGGCAGTCTGAATGACACGCCCACGCAGGAAAGCATCGCCCTTGCCGCGCGCGGCACGTTCACGCCGGTCCATTCCGCGGACATGACCGTCCATCTCGGCACATCCGTCCGCTATCGTGAGAAGGGTGATGACCAGCCCAGCCTGCGCTATCGCCAGCGGCCGTTCGCCCACATCCCCGGCCGCATTATCTCGACCGGATCAGTCGGACAGTCCGATATGCTGCTCGGCATCGAGGGCGCCATCCTGCGCGGCCCGCTCTGGGCCAGCTCGGAATATGCCGTCCTCTCGTCCGACCTTGCAGCCGGTGGCCGCGCGCGCTTCGGGGGCGGTAAGCTCGAAGCAGGCTATGTCTTCGGCGGCCACCGCACCTACAGGGACGGCAGGTTCGATCGCCCGGTGGTCAACCGCCCCATCACCGAAGGCGGCAATGGCGCCCTCTGCGTATCCGCCGCGTTCGACACGCTCGACCTGAATGAGCCCGGTATCGACGGCGGGTCGCTGGACACCGCGCTGATCGGCCTGTCCTGGTACCCGACCTCCCAGACGCGCGCCGGTCTCAGCCTGTTCCGGTCAGAAGGCGAACTTGGCGCTTCAGCCTCGGGCCTCGCCCCCGCCTTTGCCGCTGCCGTGCTTGCCGGACAGGCCGGCGAGACCGTCACCGGCTTTACCCTGCGCCTTCAGGCCGACTTTTAAAGAAAAGGCCCCCGGCCAATCGAGCCGGGGGCCTCTGTTTCAGATTGTGATCCCCTCGCCTAGAAGCGGACGGTCAGGGTCGCCTGGAAAGTCCGCGGGTTCAGCGGGCGGAAGAAAGCAGAGCCTGCAAAAACGAAAGCGGTCGGCACTTCCTCATCCAGCAGGTTGTCGACATTGAACCGCAGACTGACATTCTCCGGAATGCCAAAGTTATTCGGCCCACCAAGATCGAGATAGCCGCTCAGGACCGTAAAGGCCTCCATGTCGTAGACTTCGTTGAACCGGGCATAGCGCTTGCCTGTGTACTTACCGGAAACGTTCGCGACGAGCCACTCGGTGGGTTCATAAGTCACGCCGCCTGTAGCCAGCCATTCTGGACTGTCGGGCAAAATCGTGCCGGACAGATAATCGAGAACATCATCAAAGTTTGCGTCAGTGTCGTCTTTCAGCTCGGAGTGATTGTAAGTCAGATTTCCGTCGAAATAGAGCTTGCCGCCCAAGAAGTCGGGCTTGTAGACGCCGGAGAGTTCGAAGCCATAGGCTTCCGTCTTGCCGGCGCTGGTATAGAAGGCCTCCGGTTGTTCCGTCGCCGGATTGATTACGCTGCCAGCCACCAGCCGGTTGTCGAACGAGGTTAAGAACAATGCGGCTGACCCATAGAACTGCGGGCGGTTGGTCCGCAAGCCCAGTTCATAGTTTGTCGATTCCTCGCCTTCCGGTGATGGCAGCGGGTCTGTTGTCGGATCCGTGGTCGCGATTGAGAAGATATCGTCAGCGCCGCGTGGCAGGGCATAGTTCTGCGAATACGAGGCGAACACCTGGTCCGTCTCGTTCAGGTTATAAACCGCACCGAGCATCGGCAGGAAGCTGTTCTCGTATTTCTCGCCTACGCTTTGGGGCCCATAGATTTCGTAGTCATTATAGTCCCGATAGCCGCTGAGCCCATAATCCACGCTCAGGGTTTTCACGCCAGCCTCAACCTTCAGGCGGTCATCGAGCAGGCTGACTGTGTCTTTCAGGTAGAACTGGGTCGTCTTGCGGGTGGAGGTATAGTTGCGGCGATAATAAGCCACTTCATCCCAGATCACATCGCCATCAGCCGAACCATTCGTCTTGTTCAGACGCATCTGGGTGCGGTTATAGTCTTCGTCCTCATACCAGCCGCCAAATTCTACCTTGTGATTGGCCACTTCCCATTCAAGCCCGGCAACGGCGCCCTTGCGCGTACCGCCAACGCCCGACAGGCCGTACTGCACGCCGCGCGGATGAACGACATCGAGACCGGCAGCGACCTGGCGGTTATAAATGCCAAGTGAATTCGAATAGCTGTCTGGCGAGACGCCGTAACCGTCCTTGTCTTCCTGATAAGCCGTCGCCTTGAACATCAGGTTTGGCGTGATGTCGGTCTGGAAGTTCAGCGAGTAGAGCGAATCATCGCGGATGTTGATGCGGTCTTCATAATAGCTGGTGCACGTACCGCCCGTGAAAATCGGCGCGAAGTCGGCATCGTCCGCAACTCCGTCGCCATTATAGTCATAGACGCCGGGAAGCGGGTTGATGCAGCCAGTTTCAGGAATAGTCGGCGAATAACCGTAATAATAGTTATTCTCGAACGTGGATTCCGGAGCGGACGGAGAGTCATAGTCAAAGAAGTCGTTGTGGACGTAGCCGAACTTGATGAACGTGTCCTCGTCGAACTCGTACTTGATCTTGCCCTCGATATGCTCTCGGTCGATCGTGCCGGGCCCGCGCCACAGGTTGCTGTCCGTCTTCGAGCGGCTGATATAGGCAGACAGGCCGTTGATATTGCCGGTCTCGAGCTTGATGAAGCTGCGCTCAAGATTGTCGTCGCCCATCGTGTAGGAAATCATGCCGCCAGGCGTGTCCGATGTATCGACCGTATTGTAGGAAACGATCGGTCCGAGCGAGGCATAGCTCGGCAGGGACACATCGCCCGCACCCGGCGAAGCGACGACCGAGCCAAGGTTTTCATTGTCGACATAGCGGAAGATCGGACTGCCGCCGAAAGCGTCCGACCGGCCCATCGGCACGCCGTCCAGAACAAAGCCGATCTGCTGGAGATTGAAGGCGCGCACCGTCACCGAGTTGCCGAATTCGTAGAGGCCAAGTGCGCCATCCGTCTGCACGTTGAAGCCAGGAAGGGATTCGAGCATCTTCAGCCCGGATATGCCGCCCGGCGCAGACAGAAGCTCTGCCCGCGTCACGGCCACCGTGTTCGTTGCTTCGTCAAGGCCAATGGCTGTATCAGCCGTCGATACGCGGCGCCCCTCGACGACCACGGTTTCGTAACGCGCCTCGCCGTCTTCGCCTGCCTCCTGGGCAAACGCAGGGGCCACCAGGCTTGCCGCACCCATGAGGGCACAGGCCGCAAGCGACACACGCCGCGTCGGCCGAATTTCGAATTGTCTCATTAAATTTGGTCTCCTGATCTGAACCACTGCTACGGTCCGCTCAGGTTTGTTCCGCCCGGGAATATCCTGAACCGAATATCGGAATGGTTCAGGGCATAAGTTCAAATCTGACCGGAAATGATGCAGCGCAGCAATCGGGCGAACATTTTTCGGCCATGCATTCACACGGAAAGCGCCGGATGCTTGGCAAGGCAGAAAACCAAAATGGCGTTATTTTTCCGCGCATTAAACCTCGGGTTGGGGTTTGCGGCCACCTGCTGATGCTGCGTGCTTGTGCCGGTGAGACGGCGCTGCATAATGCAGATGAAACGCCTGCTGCTTGTCGATGGCCCGGGCTGTTCTCTCTTCCCAGGAAAGGCCTGTCCCATGATCCGAATGCTTGCTACCGGCGCACTGGCTTTCGTTCTCGCCGGATGTTCCGGCGATCGTCCCGCAGCCCCGGTTGAGGCGCCACATGGTGCTGCCGCCAGCATCATCACTACCAACCCGCCACCGCCCGCATCCCCAGACGCGGCCACGGATGCCGGCATTGTGCATGACAGCCATGATCGCCCGCTCGACTATGCACTGCTCGGCCAGAAATTCCCGCAATTCACGGCAACCATGTCGGATGGGCAGCCCTTCGACTCTGATGTCCTCAATCGCTGGATGGTGATTCAGGTTTGGGGCGTCTGGTGCGGCGACAGTCAGAACGATGCGCCCTACGCGGCCGCCCTTGCAACCGCGATCGAACAGGATCCTGACCTCTATTTCCTGTCGATCCACGTGCCGCAAAATGCTGACATGACAAGTGATAAGGACTTGTATGGCGAGTATGGCTCGGTCGAGGCCTTTTTTGCTGAAAAGGGCTTCAGCTACCCGACGGTAATCGATTCCGATGCCAGCGTCCGCGAGGCGCTGAAAATCACCTGGACGCCGAGCTATATCCTCATATCCCCGGATGGTGTGATCCGGGGTTTCCGCACCGACCTCTCGGTGGCAGGCGGCGAGCCTGTGAAGGATTTCCTCAAGGAGGCAGCCCGTGTGAAGGGTGAGGTCCGCAAGGCCGAGTTCGGGGGCACCCCGCTGCCCGCCACGATCGGCCCGCAAGGCGCGATGCGCCTCACGGGCGAAACACGCTTCACCCTCGCCGCTATGAAAGCCGCCTTTCCCGGCCACGAAATCCTCTCTGACAGGGCGATGGCCGGCGAACAGTCCTATCCGGTGTTTCTTGTCCAGACGATCGCCGAAGAAGGCCAGCCGGGCCGTCTCGTCTACGTCATCGAACCGGACTGGACGCTTGGCACGGTCGCATCCGTCGTGACCCGGAACCCCGCCGTGACCGGCCCCGATGGCGGCACGGTCGGCAAGATGAAGCTCAAGGACCTGACCGGGGAAGCCCGCGCGAAGTGCAGGCTGGAATCCGGCCCGATCGATTCCCTGTTCATTTGCCCTGACAATACCGAAACACCCAGATTCGTCCGCGCCTTCGGGGCAGGAGGCGACTTCGACGGTACACTCGACAATGCCTCGCCTGAATACCGGGAGGAAGCGGTTCTCCTGGAGATGAAATTCATCCCGCCACGGGCAGCGAAAAACCCCTAGGCGGCTGCCCGCAATCGCGACGAACTGGCCCGTATCCTGCACGCATAAATGACAATTCATGCAGTTTGACGGAACCACAGTTTGAATGTTCGCCTGTCAGCCGCTATTGGATAAACTATAGCCGGAACACATTGGAAAAGGCGAAACTTCATGCTGCATCCTTCGACGAAGCGGTTGATCGACAAGCTGAGTGAAATGACCCGCAAGCAGCGGGTCGCCTGGTCTGAGGGCGAAAACGGCACGATCACCCATGATACCGAGGGTTACAGGGTGGTCCTGACGCCGGAACCGCATGCCGTCCTTCTGACGGACGCGCTCGGCAAGGAAATCGAATCCTGCACGCCAGACGAATTCATGGACGAAACCGACTCCGCAGGGCGCCCCTATACCGCCTTCGTGGCCGACCTGTATCGCGAGGCGCATCGTCATGCGCGCGGCGCGGAAAAGGCCATCCACACGGTCCTGAAAGGCCTCGAAACCATCGAAGCCGAGCCGGACGCGCAGCCCGAGATCGCAATGGATCCGGCAGAACTGATCGAGGATCCGGGTGACGACACGGATTCCCTGCCCGAGGCCTATCCGGAGGTTGAAGGACAGAACGACATGGCCCGCGCCGTCGCCAGCATGGCCGACGAAGTGAATGCCGGCGCCAGCGCGTACGAAGAGGATGAGCCGGAAGACGCGGCGCCGAGCGACCTGGAAACAGATTCCGGAACCGAGGCTGAACCGGTCATGACGTCTGACGTCGACGACGAAGACTTTGTGGACGCAGAGATCGAAGCAGCGGAGCCGGACGAACCCGCACTGGATACAGGCGATGATACAGCCGAACCGGCGGCGGGTATCGAAGCTGAGGCGATCTTGTCGCAATACGCCTCTCTCCTGCCTGAACAGCACAGCGCGGACGTCTATGAAGCGCCCGCCGCCGAAACTGAACGTGCTGAAGGCGCGCTCTGGCCAGAAGATGAAAATGCCCCGCAGCCACAAGCCGAAACGAATATGGTGGACGCCGCCCCCGAAAGCGAACCGGAACCGGCTCCGTCTGCACCGCCGTCCTCAGCGGCCTTAGGCGGCTTTTTCGGATCGAGCATGGGCGACCTGTCGCGATACGCCGTGAGCCGGCCCGGCGAAACGGCTGAAACGCCTGTGCCTGTCGAGCCGGAGGCTGCGCCGGAGCCCGAAATTACCACCGCTGAATCCGAGCCCGAGGCATACACGCCCGCCTTCACGGAAGCCGCCGCGACGCCTGAGCCAGACCAGCCCGCCCAGGAAATGACCGGCGATTCGCCGACCGAGCCGGCGCCGCTGCCCAGCTTCAGCCTGTCGGGCATGTCATCCGGGTTCGGCCTCGGGTCAGCCGTAAGGAACAACATCCCGGGTTCGGAACGGACTGCCGAACCTGTGCAGAACGTCCCGTCACCTGACCGCCCGCGGATCGTCATCGACGGCACGGCTGATCTTCCGGACGATCTGCCGCTGTCGGCGTTTGATTCGGCCCCGGACGAGCCGCCATTCGCCTTCAGTGAACCCGAACCTGCTGCCGAAACCGCCGCCGAAGAGACGGTCGATGAACAGGCCCCGTCCCGGCCCGAGGAAAAGGCGTTCGAAGTTCCGGCCCAGTCCGCGCAACCACAGCAGGCTGAAGAACCGGAAAAAGAATCACCGGCGCCAAAGGTCACGACGCGCTTCAACCCCTGGAACTGACTTAGACAGGGTCAGGCCCATCCTGAATCCCGTCATTTTCGCGTTTGTACGGGCCAAAGATGTTGCGGCGCAGCAACATACGGCATCAGAATATCCGCATTCCCGTCAAAATCGTGACGCCTGTCATATCCCGGCATCCCGATTTGTGAGACATCCCCAGGCATAAGATCCCGCGAAGAGACGGGCTGTTCTCCATGCAAATCAGGATGATTTCCACATGCAACACAGACCCGCCCTGCGCGCCCTGCTGCTCGGTTCCACCATGTTCGCCGCGGCCGCTTTCCCGGCCTTCGCCCAGGACGCCGACACCGAAGCCCGGCTACCATCCGTCACCGTGACTGCCCAGCGCGTCGAGGAGAACATCCAGGATGTTCCAATCTCGATCACGACGATTGCCGACGAAAAGCTCGACGTCCTGAAATCCTCCGGCGCCGACGTTCGCTTCCTGTCGGCCCGCGTGCCCAGCGTCATCGCTGAAAGCTCCTTCGGCCGCGCCTTCCCGCGCTTCTACATCCGCGGCATCGGCAATACCGATTTCGACCTCAACGCCTCCCAGCCCGTTTCGCTCGTCTATGATGACGTGCCCTATGAAAGCCCGATCCTGAAAGGCTTCCCGGTCTTCGACCTCGACAGCATCGAAGTCCTGCGCGGCCCGCAGGGCACGCTGTTCGGCCGCAACACGCCCGGCGGCATCATCAAGTTCGACTCCGCCAAGCCTGTGCATGAATTCGAAGGCTATGTCCGCGGTTCCTATGGCAACTACAATACGCGCGAACTTGAAGGCGCGGTGAACCTGCCGATCTTCAGGGACGAACTCGCCCTGCGCCTCTCCGGCATTTCCCAGCAGCGCGATCCCTATGTCGACAATGCCTTCACCGGCGAGAACGACCGCTACGAGGGTTTTGACGAACTGGCCGGGCGCGCCCAGCTCCTGTTCACGCCATCAGGCACGGACTTCTCGGCCCTTCTCAACGTGCACGGCCGGTCGAATGAAGGCGACGCCCGCCTCTTCCGCGCCAACATCATTGATGCAGGCTCCAATGGCGTTGGCTCGAATTTTGATCGGGATACGGTCTATTTCGACGGTGACAACTTCCTCCAGCAGGACGCCCATGGCGTGACGCTGCGCCTTGAAAAGGGCCTCACGGAGGCGATCAAGGTCACCTATGTCTTCGGCAACGAGCAGGCAACCATCGAAAGCCGCGGCGACATTGACGGCGGCTTTGGCGCCGCCTTCCTCGGCGCAGGCAATTTCGGCCCGGGATTCATCCCCTTCCCTTCGGAAAGCTCCGGCGCGGTCGATGCCCTGCACCAGACCACGAACGAAATCCGCTTCGCGTTCGACAATGGCGGCCCGCTTCGCGCCCAGACCGGCCTCTTCGTGTTCGATGAAAAAGTCTCGATCACATCCAGGAGCTTCGACACGCTTGCACCGGGGCGCCCCGTCAATGGAATCGCCACCCGCGAAAACCAGACCGACAGCACCGGCATCTTTGCCTCGCTCGCCTATGACGTTTCAGACAGGCTCACGCTGTCCGGCGGTGCGCGATGGACCGACGAATCCAAGGATTTTGTCGTCGAGCGGACCCTTGGCCCGTTCGGTTCAGGCACGTTCGGCCCGGTCTCGGGGTCCGTCTCTGATGACCAGGTCAGCTGGGATGTCTCGGCCACCTATCAGGCGACCGGCGAGATCAATCTCTATGCCCGCGTGGCCAAGGGCTTCCGTGGCCCGTCCACGCAAGGCCGCCTCGTTTTCGCCAATGAAGTGTCCAGCGCCGACACCGAAACCGTTCTCTCCTATGAGGCCGGCTTCAAATCGGAACTGCTCGATAATCGCGTCCGCCTGAATGCCGATGTTTTCTTCTTCGAATTCAACGACCAGCAGCTGACCATTGTCGGCGGCCTGAACAATACGGTCGCCCTGTTCAATGCGGACAAGAGCGAAGGCTATGGATTCGAGGCTGACGTGGAAGCCGCGCCCATCGACAATCTCTTCCTCACGGCTGGCCTCTCGTACAACAAGACCGAGTTCAAGGATGACGTCCTCCTCGCGCCGGGTTGCGGCGGCGGATGCACCATGCTCGACCCGGCTGTCTACGCCGCCGACGGCGTGACGCTACTGGGCTACAATATCTCCGGCAATTCCTTCCCGAACGCCCCGGAATGGATCGCCAACGTCACGGCCCGTTATGCCGTCCCCCTCCAGTCAGGCGAGCTCTACGGCTATACCGACTGGGCCTACAAGGGCGACACGAACTTCTTCCTCTATGACAGTGCCGAATTCGGCCAGGATGGCTATTGGGAGGGCGGCCTGAAGGTCGGCTACAAGGCCGATGCGGGTTATGACGTCTCCATCTTCGCACGGAACATTCTGGACGAAGAAGCGCTAACCGGCGCGATCGACTTCAACAACCTGACCGGCTTCGTCAACGAGCCGCGCACCTATGGCGTCCAGCTGCGCTGGGACTTCTAGGCCTCACTTGCCACCACGCGAAACAGGGCCGGGCCGCATCGCGCGCCCGGCCTTTTTCTTTCTTCAAAGGGGGGAGACGTCTGTCACCTTGTAGGTCAGGGGCGTTTCACCATGACTGGCAACCGTCACATACTCGCCTTCCCTGAAGACATGCTCGCCCAGCCGGTAGCCTGCCTCGTCATCGCCTTCGTCGTCTTCGTCATAATGGAAGAACCAGCGATTGCCGCGATGGGTCAAAAGGCCATCCGCATGCTCGGAGTCATCGGCCGAAAAACGCACAACCCGGCAATTCTTCCGCTCGGTCCGCCAGGCGTCCACATCAAGGTGGCCGTCAGCCGTCAGCGGTGCGACCAGCGTATAGCCTTCGCCAGGATCGCCGCCGGGAAGCCCCGGATTGCGTGCAAGTTGCAGAATGATGCGGCTGAGAGCCATGAAGTGTCTCCTGTGTTGTGTGAAACGCTAGCGGGCCAGCGCGAGAACGGGCGCGTGCGTCGCCTCGAGCAGCCGCCGCGTGGTTCCCCCGAAAAGTTTCTCGCCAAGGCGGGAATGTCCGTATGCGCCTGCGACGATCATGCAGGCACCGCTACCCTTGGCCAGCGCCAGCAATCCGCTGCCGACATCGCCGTCTATCTCGGCAACTTCGGCTTTCACATCATGGCGCTTCAGCCAGTTTTCAAGCGTGCCGGGTTCGGAGACAGGGCGCGCAATATCTCGTTCCAGGTCCTTGGGCGCCTGCGCAATCACGACATGGCCCAATGCACGGATCAGCGGCAGGTGGAAGCGCACGGCGCGTGCGGCGCCATTGCTGCCATCCCACGCGATGACAACCGGGCCCGCATCCTTGAACTCGTCTGTACCTGCCAGAACGACAGGCAGGCGTGCATCCATCATCACATGCTCGAAGGCCAGGTTCAGCGGCTCGCCGCCCTTGGCCGCAGAGCGCGGGAAGACGACGGCCTGCGCCAGGGTCGCGGCATTCGCGCTTGCTCGCTCCACCGTATTCACCTCGTGGAAGAAGGTGCATTCAAGCCCGTGCGCGCCAGTGCTGGTGGCATCATGGAACGCTGACTCGGCCGTCTCCTTCATTGCCAGTTGCAGGTCAATGATGCTCTGCGCCGTCGATGCGGTCAGGCCGGTGGCTTCCGGTGTCGCCGCAACCATCAGCACGGCGTTCGGATCCGGCAGGGCAAACAGGCCCGTGACCGGCGTGTTCAGCCGCCGTGCAAGTTCAACGGCAGTCAGGGTCGACTGGCGGTCTTGCGCGTCGGTTCCTTGCAGTATGGCAACAACGGACATGGGACATCTACCTCCGGGTAACGAATGCTCTTCAACTTAAGAGCACTGTAGCATCTGGCGCGCCTGAGGCGAACTACGCAAATTCCCCTAGCGGGCAGCCGCGATCCTTGCGCGCGCAATCGTGTCGGCCACGACATTGGTCGGCTTGCCGCTGCTCAATGCCTCGTCCAGCACTTCGCCCAGCGTCTGGACAAGCCGCCCGAGTTTGGCATCGACCCATTCGCGCGAATAATTGCCGGAAATTTCGGCTGCCACATTGATGATCCCGCCGCCATTGATCACATAATCCGGTGCATAGAGGATGCCCTTGCGGCGCAAGAGCTCGCCCATTTCAGGCACGACCAGCTGGTTGTTCGCACCGCCGGCAATCGCCTTAACCCGGAACCGTTCGAGCGTCTGCTCATTGACGATCGCGCCCAGCGCGCAGGGCGCAAAGATATCGGCCTCGACATCATAGATTTCGTCCGGCCCGACAATCCGGGCACCCGTCCGGTCGGCCACGGCTTTCAGCGCCGCCTGGTCGATATCCGTGATGATCAGGCTGGCACCGGCCTTGGCCAGGTGGTCGCACGTATAGCCCCCGACTGAGCCTACCCCCTGCACCGCCACGGTCCGCCCGGTCAGGTCGCCGCTGCCCAGCGCCCGCTTGGCGGTTTCGACGATGCCCAGGAATACGCCCATCGCCGTGATCGGCGACGGGTCGCCGCTCGCCGCTTCACCATGGTCAAGCCCGGCCACATAGGCGGTTTCCTGCCGCACGATCTCCATGTCGGCGACATCGATCCCGACATCCTCGGCCGTGTAATAGCGTCCCTGCAGGCTCTCCACGGCCCGGCCGAACGCGCGGAACAGGTCCGGCGACTTGTCGGTCTTGGCATTGCCCCAGATCACCGCCTTGCCGCCGCCCAGCGGCAGGTCCGCCATCGCATTCTTGTAGCTCATGCCCTGGCTGAGGCGCAGCACGTCTTTCAGCATGGCCTCGCCATTGGCGAAATCCCACATCCGTGTGCCGCCCGCCGCCGGGCCGCGGGCCGTCGAATGAATGGCAATAATCGCCTTCAGTCCGCTTTTCGCGTCGTGGAACAGGTGCACGCCCTCATGGGCATCATAGGCGGGGTGATCGAACATGGGGGAAATCGCATTTGGTTACGGATGAAACGATATGCGGCGTTTAGGTTCTTGTTTCCCTTGCGTCAACAATATCGCGGCGTCACACCCCCTCTGGCCCAATCCTTGCCTGATTGCTACCCACCCCCCTGCCACACCCTTGCCGCCCCCTCACCACCCCGCTGATACTCGTCTGGAAACCCCTTGTTAACCCCCGGAAAATTGACACCTTCTCAGGATTTGCCGCGTATCTTCCGCGCGTAATATGCAGCTGCGCCCCGTCCTCCTTGCCATCGGCATCATGACCATCCTGCTCGGGGCGGCGATGATTCCGTGTGCGCTGATGGATATGGCCGACAACCGGCCGGAAGCGTACGTCTTCGCGGTCTCGTCATTCGGCACGATTTTCATCGGCACCTGCCTCTGGGTGCTCGCCCGCGGCGGTGACCAGCGCACCGGGCAGCGCGAGGCCTTCCTGTTGACCGTCATGGCTTGGGTTTTCCTGCCTGCGATGGCATCCATCCCCTTCCTAGCGTCCGGCATGTCGATAACGGACGCCGTCTTCGAATGCATATCCGGCATGACCACGACTGGCTCGACCGTCCTTACGGGCCTTGACGATCTGCCGCGCGGCCTGCTGCTCTGGCGCGCGATCCTGCAATGGATCGGCGGCATCGGCATTATCGTTGCCGCCATCGCCATCCTGCCCCAGCTGCGCGTCGGCGGCATGCAGCTGTTCCAGCTCGAAAGCTCGGACATTTCCGGCAAGTTCCTGCCGCGCATCACTGACATTGCCGCATATCTCGGCTTTACCTATCTGCTGATCTCGTCACTCTGCGCCCTGCTTTATTTCCTGGCCGGCATGAGCTGGTTTGATGCCGTCACCCACGCCATGACCACCATGTCGGCGGGGGGGTACTCCACACACGATGCCTCATTCGGGTACTTTAACGAAACGCCCGCCGCCTGGATTGCTGCACCCTTCATGATGTTTGCAGGCCTGCCATTCGCCCTGCTCGCCATGCTCGTCCTGCAGGGCCGCCCAATGCCACTCTTGAAGGATCCGCAGCCGCGATTCTATTTTGGGCTCGCTGCCGTGCTCACGCTGATCGTCACGGTCTATTATGAAACCGTGATCGACACAGAAGGCGCAGGCACGATACTGGGCAACCTGAAGATCTGCCTCTTCAATGTCGTATCGGTGATGACCGGAACCGGGTACGCCTCCGCCCCCTATGACACATGGGGTCAGCCCATGTTGGCGCTGTTTCTATGTATTACATTCCTGGGCGGCTGCGCTGGCTCCGCAGCCGGGGGCCTCAAAATGTTCCGCCTCGAAATCACCGCCAAGGCGCTCGTCGCCTATTCGCACAAGATGACCATGCCCCACCGCCGCACGCCGGTCCGCTATGGCGGACGGACACTGGACGAAGAGACGCTCCAGTCGGTCATGGTTTTCCTCTTCCTGTTTATTTCCACCTTCATGATTGCCGCAGCGTTGCTCTCGCTTTGCGGACTCGGTGCCATGGAAGCCATTTCCGCCTCGGCCACCAGCGTCTCGAATGTCGGCCCGGGTCTTGGCCCCATTATCGGCCCGTCCGGCACGTTCCAGACCCTGCCCGATGCCGCCAAATGGATCTGCGCGATCGCCATGCTGCTTGGCCGTCTCGAGTTCATTTCGGTCTTCGTCGTGCTGACCCGCCGCTTCTGGCAGGGATGATTTTTTCACCCCGCTTGAATCTGGACTTTGGCGGCATTCCCTGAACATATGGCACAGACGGTGCCACAAGAGTGCCCATGGGAGGAATTGCAAAATGTGGAAAGCCCTGACGCTTGCCTCAACCGCGCTTGCGCTTGTCGCCTGCAGCGGAAACAAGGATGAAACCGCCCCGGCCGAGCGGGCTGCAGCGCCGGAAAGTACAGCCCCGGAAGGCGCCACGCCGGGCTACAATGCGGAGCGCAACGCCTATTTCGGCGACATGCACATCCACACGCGAAACAGCTTCGATGCCTATATCTTCAATGTGCGCCGCACGGCCGACGACGCCTACCGCTTCGCAAAGGGTGAGACGATCAAGCACCCGTCCGGCTTCGACATGACCATTGCCGGCGGTCCGCTCGATTTCTACACCGTGACCGACCACGCCGAATATCTGGGTGTGCTGCCGGCCATGAATTCCAAGGATTCGCCGCTCTCGGAACTGCCGCGCGCCAAGGACATGTTCTCCACCGATCCTGACAAGATCACGGCCGCTTTCCAGGGCGTCGGCGCGTCGGTTCGGTCCGGAGAAAAAATCGAAGACATGTATGACGAACCGCTGATGAATTCGGTCTGGGCGCAGAACATCGCGGCCGCCGAACAGTATAATGAACCAGGTGTCTTCACCACATTCTCCGCCTACGAGTTCACGTCCGTGACATCCGAAGGCGGCGCAGGCGGGTTCGGCGGCGGCAACCTGCACCGCAACGTCTTCTTCCGCGGCGAAGCGCCCGCGCGCGCCTTCTCCACCCTCGATTCCACCAATCCCGAAGACCTGTGGGACTGGATGGATGCCCAGCGTGCCGAGGGGCGCGAGTCGCTCGCGATCCCGCACAATTCGAATGTCTCCGATGGCCAGATGTTCCGGCTTGAAACCTATACCGGCGAGCCCCTTGATGCCGCCTATGCCGAACAGCGGATGCGCAACGAGCCGCTGGTCGAAGTCACGCAGGTCAAGGGCACGAGCGAGACTCACCCGGACCTGTCACCGAATGACGAATGGGCCAATTTCGAAATCTATGACGAGCTGCTGGCCACCAATACCGTGTCCAAAGCCAGCGGATCCTATGTACGCGAAGCCTATCGCAACGGCCTGAAGCTTCAGGAAGAACGCGGGTTCGATCCCTTCCGCTTCGGCCTGACCGCCGCCTCGGACAGCCATGTTGCCGGCGGCGCCTATTCCGAGCAGGATTTCTGGTCAAAAATCGGCATCGTCGATGGCCTGCCCTTTCAGCGCGGCTCGGTGCCGATGCCGGGCGTGACCGATTGGGCAAACCAGCCTGACACTCAGGCAACCCAGAGCGCAAAACACTGGTTCTCGCGCTGGTCCGCCTCCGGCCTCACCGGCGTCTGGGCAGAAGAGAATACGCGCGACGCACTGTTCGACGCCTTCCGCCGCAAGGAGACTTTCGCAACCACTGGCCCCCGCATGAAGGTCCGCTTCTTTGGCGGCTTTGGCTATACGGCCGACATGCTGAACGCGCCGGACCTGGCAACGCAGGCCTATGCCGGCGGCGTGCCCATGGGCGGCGACCTTGTCGGCGCAGGCAGCGCACCGAACTTCATTGCCTGGGCCATTCAGGACGCCAATTCCGCCCCCCTCCAGCGCATCCAGGTCATCAAGATCACCAGCGGCGGCGAAGCGGTCTATGATGCGGCCTGCTCCGGCGGCGCGGTGCCCGGCAGCGATCACCGCTGCCCTGACAATGGCGCCAGCGTCGACATCGCGACCTGCAACACCACGCCCGGCAGCGGCGCAGGCGAACTGAAGGCCCTGTGGACTGATCCGGACTTCGACCCGGCCCAGCGCGCAACCTATTATGTACGCGTGCTGGAAAACCCGACCTGCCGCTGGTCGACATGGGAAGCCAATCGCAACGGCACACCGCCAAACCCCGACCTGCCCACAACCCTGCAGGAGCGCGCCTACACCTCGCCCATCTGGTACATTCCGCCCGCCTAGATGACTGGAATGGTCACGCCGGAGAACACCCGCCGAACCTCCCCGGAAAGGGAGAGGCCGGGTGGGGGTCCGGCCCGGTCTCGAACACATGATGCGCTCACCAGCATGAAATCCCTCCTGCGCGAACCCCTCGTCCATTTCGTCCTTGCCGCCCTGCTGGTTTTTGCCGGCCATGCGATCTGGACATCCCATGCCGCCGCACGCGACGGCACGATCACCGTCACAGAGGCCGACATGCAGCGCATGGCCGCCCTCTACGCCGCCGAATCGGGCGCGCTCCCGTCGCCGGAAGACATGGCGGCCATGGTGACAGACCATGTGCGCCACGAGGCGCTGTCGCGCGAGGCGCGCCGGCTGGGGCTCGATCAGGATGACACAATCATCGAACGCCGCCTCGCCCAGAAGATGAGCTTCATGGTCTCCGACCTTGCCGATACGCCCGAGCCGGACGAGGCGACATTGCGGGCCTGGTATGAGGCCCACCCTGCCACCTACACGACCGCGCCGAACGTCACCTTCGAGCACGTATTCCTCAGCACCGACCGGCGCCCCGCGACCTGGCAAGCCGACGCAGACACCCTTCTCGCTACCCTCAACGCCTCCTCACCCCCCGACTGGCGCACCCTTGGCGACCCGTTCATGCTGCAGCGCGCCTATGGCGATCTCCCCTTGCGCGAAACAATTCGCCTGTTCGGGGCAGACTTTGCCCGCGCCATATTTTCGCTCGATGCTGGCGACGACTGGCAGGGGCCCGTTGCCTCCTCCTTCGGCCAGCATCTGGTCCACCTTGCCGCAAAGGATCCCGGCCATCTGCGCCCCTTTGAAGACGCCCGCACGCAAGTCGAAGCAGACTGGCGAAAGGACGCCCAGCGCACGGCCAATGAACAGGCAATTGCCGCCATCATCAGGCGCTACAAGGTCGACATCGAAGGCGCCGAATGAACCGCCTCCTGCTTGCACTGCTTGTCCTCGTCGGCATCGCCTTGCCCGCCGCCGCGCACGAGGTGCGCCCGGCCTATCTCGAACTGGTCGAAACCGAGCCCGGCCTGTTTGCCGTTACCTGGAAACAACCCATCCTCGATGGCCGGCGCCTGAAGCTCGACCCCGTTTTCCCGGACGGATGCACGCGCGAGCGTGACCGCACCGAAGCGGTCGCCGGCACGCTGGTACAGCGCTGGGACATGCGCTGCGACCTGTCGGCAGGCCACGTCGCGATTGAAGGGCTGGAGCGCACGCTGACCGATGCCTTCGTCCGCGTTGACCGCCTCACGGGTGATGATCTCTCGGCGGTCCTGCGGCCGGGCGCGCTGCGGCTCGACCTGTCCGTTCCAACCGGCGCGCCGACAGCCGCCTATTTCCGGATTGGCGTCGAGCACATCATCTTCGGATACGATCATCTCCTCTTCGTGCTGGGCCTTGTCCTGCTGGTGCGCCCCCGCCAGCTGCTCGCCACGGTCACGGCGTTCACGCTTGCCCATTCCATCACGCTGGCGGCCGCCTCGCTGGGCGGCATCACCCTGCCCGGACCGCCCGTCGAGATCATCATCGCGATGAGCATCGCCCTGCTCGGCGCCGAAGCGATCTATCGCAGCCGGGGCCGCGAGACGCTCAGCCAGCGCAAGCCCTGGCTCATCGCGTTCGGGTTCGGCCTGATCCACGGGTTCGGCTTTGCCGGGGCCCTGTCGGAAATCGGCTTGCCCAGGGGGGCGGAAATACTGGCCTTGCTCCTGTTCAATCTTGGCGTTGAAGTGGGCCAGGTCGCCTTTGTCTGCACGGTGCTTCTGGTGGCCTTCCTCGCCACCCGTCTCGCCCGTCTGCCGCTGGCACCGGCCCGGCATGTCGCGGCCTACATGATCGGCATTGTCGGCGCCTATTGGGCGATCGAGCGCATCGTCAATGTCCTGGTCTGACGCCTAGATCAGAGTGCTGATTCTAAGAATCAGCACTCTGATCCAGAATTTCTTATTGGTCGCGGCGTATCCCCGAAAACCGGGTCCACTTTTCGGCACGCCGCTCTAGAGCCCCAGCGCATTCCACAGCATCCGGGCGGCCACCAGCGACAGCAGCACCGCGAAGGACCGCCGCAGCAGGGCCGCGTCCATCCTGTGTGCCAGTTTCGCCCCCACCGGCGCCATCGCCACCGTGAAAACCGAGATCAGCGCGAACGCCGCAATGTTCACATGCCCAAGCGAGAAGGGCGGCAGCCCCTCCCGGCCCCATCCGATCACGATGGCTGCCAGCGCCGAGGGCAGTCCGATCAGCACGCCCCAGCCCGCCGCCGTGGCAACCGCCCGGTGGATCGGACGGCCATACAGCGTCATCAGGCTGACCCCGAACGTGCCGCCGCCAATCCCCATAAGGGCCGACAGGGTGCCAATCGCGATGCCCAGCCCGCCGCGCACCGCGCCGCCCGGCATCTCCTCTGCCAGCCGCCAAGTCGGACGGCCAAAGAATAGTTGCGCCGCCAGCACAAAAGCCATCGTGCCGAATATGCCCAGCAGGGCCTTGTTGGAAAGAAAGCCGCTGAGCCCCATGCCCACCAGCGCCCCGATGACGATCCAGGGCGCCCAGGACGTGATGATATCCCAGTCAACGGCCTTGTGCCGGTTATGCGCCATCACGCTGCGTACCGACGTCAGCACGATGGTCGCCAGCGATGTCGATACCGCAACATGCATGGCGGTCTCGCCATATCCCATCCCGTCGAACAGGAAATACAGCACCGGCACGATCACCGCGCCGCCGCCGATCCCGAACATGCCCGCCGCCAAGCCAGCCGCCATGCCAGCCACGACAAGCGCCAGCAAAAGCGGCCAGTAGTGAAGGAGCAAATCGATCATGCCTTGCGCTTAGCCGTCTCGCCCTGAACTGGCTAGGGCTTCACGTCCGACGACACGACGCGGAATCCGATCTTCCGGTCCCGCGTTCCCCGCGACACGCGGGCCCGGTTCGCGGCTCGGTGGGTCGCGGCATTGTCTGACCATGCGCCGCCCCGGATGATACGCAGGTCGCAACTACCCGTCAGCACGGCGCTGCCATCGGTCGGCGCGTTGCTGAAATTGTTCACGTAGCAGTCCTCGACCCATTCACGCAGATTTCCGAGCGTACCCACCAGGCCGTAGCCGTTTTCAGGCATGTTTGACGCTGCCTTGGGACCACCTGTGGAGACCATGGACCGATCGAAACCATCACCCCACCAATACGCCGTTTGCGTTCCGGCGCGTGCCGCATATTCCCATTCTGCTTCGGTCGGCAGGCGGTAGGTTCGCCCCGCTTTGCCCGACAGCCAGTCAACATAGCTCTGGGCGTCACGCCACGAGATCGACATGGCCGGCATGTCGCCCCGCTCGCCCATGTCGCCCGGGCGATAATCATTGCAGCCGCCATCTGCGAGACAGGCATCCCAGTCGGCATAGGTAATCTCGCTGCGGCTCATCACGAAAGGCGCCACCGTGACGCTGCGAACAGGCCCCTCATTCCCAACCCGGCCCGGCTCTGAATCCGGTGACCCCATCAGGAATGTTCCGCCCGGAACGGCAACGACTTCAGGGCAGGTGTCGCAATCGCGTCGCGGTCCAGCCTGAGGGGGTTCCGGCGCGGCCACGGTTTCTTCGGATGGCGCGACAAAAGCCGCCTCCGTCAGCACGGCGTCTGCAACCCCGGTCTCGACCACGGCCACCGTGTCAGCACGTGCGACAGTCTCCGCATCGGCGGTTTCGACCACGGGTTCTTCAACCGGGTCCGCAGCCTGCTCTGCAACCGTCTCGGGGACCTCAAGATCGGAAGGCAGTAACAGGCTCACACCCCAGCCTGCCCCAAGCAGGAGCACGATGCCACCGGCGATGAGCGGCAGCATGGATAGCTTGCGCTGACGGGCCGGCGTCTGTGTTGCAGGCCGGGCGGGTGCCGTCTGGACAGGCGCGGCTGCGAACACGGGTTCCGGTGTCTTCGCCTTCGCTTTGGCCTCAAGCGCGGCAAGGCGGTTTCGGGCGAGGTCAGAATAGTGGCCGGTCGGATAGCGCTTGAGGTAGGCCGCGAAATCTGCCGCATCGGTTGAGGACTGGATCGACATCCAGAACGTATTCTCGATCGTGCCGTCATCAGCAAGCGAGCGCGCGGGGGCCGCTGGCGCAGACGCCGTGTCGGCGGCCGGCTTGGCCGTTACCGGCTGTTCGGCGGTTTTGACTGCCTTCCGCGTGATCGCATGGCGCAGGTCGGTCACAAAATCATTCCACCGTTGTTCGGTCCGGTCCCCATCCCACCCGATCAGGTCCGCTGTCTGCGTCAGTTCGAACAGGATCGGCCTGTCAGCCTCCTGGATCATGGCCGGCACAACGGCCGAATATCGTTCGCCCAGCGTTGCCTCGGCGCGCACCCATCTGGATTTGACGGAGACGGTTGACCAGAGCACGACCACGACATCCGCCTGACGCAGCATGCCCTCGGTCACTTCGTCATATGTCTGCCCGGCCTTGAGCACCTTGTCCCACCAGACCGTCAGGCCCTCTTCCTCCAGCGCTGCAGCGACCTGCTGGGCCTTTGGCCTGTCCACGCGGCTATAGGATAGAAAAACACTGGCCATGCACGTCCCCACGCAAGCAGTCTTCTGAAACATCAGGAAGGCCCGCTAAGTGTTCACGATGACACAGTTTTTTTGGTTAGCCAAACGCCGGTGAAAATCTCGAACGGCCATTGCAATCGGCCCTGGTCCAAAGCAGGATCAGCCGCGTTGGCTCGCGCATCCTGGTTTGCGCAGTGCAGCCGGGGGCGCGGCATGTTCAGATTCAATGACGAGCTGCTGCTCAGCGAAAGCGATCGTGATCTCGCAAAAAAAAGATACCCGCGCGTTTTTTTTGCCCTGAACCATCCGGTCCTGCGTGATGAATTCCAGCGCGTGGACAAATTGGCCAACGCTGCCAAGAAGCGCAGCCGGCTGATCGGATGTCTCACACTCGCCTTCGCCGTGGCGTCCCTGCTGACATTTCCGCTCGAACCGCTGATTGCATCTGTCTCGGGAAATGCCGTCACCTCCATCAGCCTCTTCAAGGCCATCGCGATCATCGGTGCCGTCTGCGGCGTGCTGGCCATCATCTTCGGCAATATCGGACTCGCCTTCGGGCAGGCCAAGCGCCGCTGGCTGCAGATGCGCCTCAAGACAGAGCGGATGCGCCAGTGGCAGGCGCAATACATCACCGCGCACATGGCCGATATTGTCATGGCCGCCGGATCCGAAGCCGCGATTGCAGAATATGTCGAAACGCGCAACCTCGCCTTTGAACGCTTCAAACGGTCTTTCCTTGACCAGATCAGCAGCGAATACACCAAGTACACGCACCGCGAGGCGGTCGGCCACATGGGCCAGACCGTGGTCGACAAGGCTGGCCAGCAAGCCTTCTGGATCGACCCGGCCTGGGCCCGGGCGGCGGCCCGCAAGCTTCCGCCTGACCCCGAGGGCATCCTGGACGAGATACTCTCCGCCTGCGAGGAGACCCGTCTGCTGGGCCAGGTGCAGTACACCAATTATATCCTGTCGTCCGAGGGCTCTTTCTGGTCACTGCCGCGCAAGCAGATCAGCATTCTGGGCAATGTCATGTTCGCACTCGTGCTGATGGCATTCCTGTCCAACTTCCTCGCCCTCTTGGTCGCAATATGGCCTGTGCAATCGATCAACCAGACGGTCGCCGCCTCATTCGCCATCATCTTCGCGATCCTCGCCGTCGGCACGCGTTCGGTCGAGGAAGGCCTCCATCCACAGCGTGAACTGGCCCGCATGGAACTTTACGCTGCGCAGGTGAACACCGCGCGCCAGCAATTCATTTCCAGCAATTCGCCGGCCCGGAAGACGGATGCGCTGAAATTGCTGGAGAAGGCCTCAACCGACGAGATGATTGAATTCCTCGACGCCAATGAACACGCCCGCTTCGTCCTCTGATCCTACCAGACGCCCGCCTGTTTCAGGGCGGCGTCGAGATCAGGCGGGATGTCCAGCGCCACATCGCCGGTCTTGAGGTCGCGCGGTGCGTCGGCCGGTTTCAGGTATCGCCAGCCCTGGAAGGGGCGTTTTGCCTGCGCATAGGTCCGCACCAGATTCGGGTCGAACACCAGCTCGCACATGTCGCGGCCTTCATCATCCTTGATCGCCCGGATATCGATGATCCGCTGGCGCACGCGGATCGCCCGCTTGATCACCCAATAGATCGAACCGCCGTCCAGCATTTCCTCGGCCCGCTTGGGCGACATGCGGGTATGATGAACGGGATTGTCGAGGCGTTGCATCTTCCGCACCTGCCAGTCGGCAAGGTCCTCGACCGTGTCGGACCCTACGCTCAGTTTCACCATGTGAATCGTCATGCGGGCGAGTCTAGCGCGCCAGCCCGTCCAATCCAGTCATCAATTGCGGTTGGACGGTCCGTCCCTGCTCGAAATCACGCTGGGCGGCCGCGCTGGCAAAGAAGAATTCAGCCTGGACCACATTGGCCGAATAGCGCCGCTCGATCTTCCGGAAAGCCGCGCGCGCCTCCAGCTCGACAGAGAAACCGGACACGTAACTCATGCCCCAGCGCGGCTCGGTCCGCAGGAAATAGCTCTGATTGTACCGGGTCAGCTTGCCCCCCTCGGGACCGGCCACCGGTCGCGGTAAATGATAGTCTATGCGCAGGAACCGCTCACCCACCGGATCGAGCCAGGCCGTCGCCTGCAGCCGCTCAGCGGCCCAGACATCGAACTCGCCATCATTTTTGGACGGCGCATGCCGGAACGAGATCTGCCAGGCATGCCCGCGGTCATCGACATCAACCGTCCGGCCAAGACTCGCGCGCAGGTCATCGGGGAACAGGCGCCCGTCCGGCGCGGTTTCAGCGGCCCAGTTCGCGGCCACCTCCTCCAGCTCGTCATCCTCGCCCTGCCAGTCGAGCACTTTCCACCGCTCGGCGCCGTGTTGGCGCGGGTCAAAGGCATAGACACGCCGGGCCCGATCGCTTTGCAATTCCACGGTAAAGGCGGCCCGCAGGGTTTTTGGGGCCTCGGTTGCAGACAGGGCCGAGTCCATGGGACCCGAACCGGTCACCAGCGAAAACGCCATGAACAAGGCAAGCCACATTGACAACACCATCCCGTTTCCACTTCGAACCCAATTTGCGGCAACCTTGCGGCAAACCAGTCAGAAGCGTGATTGGCGGCCAGTCTAGGCCACCAGGGATTTATGGGAGTTGAACAAAGCTGCCCTTATCAGGGTTTGACATAGGCGAGCGGCCGCGTGCTCTCATCGAGCTTCAGGTAGCGGTCGCGCAACTGCGTCTGTCGGGTCTCGAGCGACTGCACCTTGCCGTCGATCATCACCACGTCCGGATTGGACGTCACGTCCAGCGGGTCGCCATCCCAGACCACAATGTCGGCGCGCGCACCGGGGCCGATCACGCCAAGGCCCTGCAGACCGAAGATCTGCGCCGGATGGGTCGTCAGCGCCCGCATCGCATCATCATGCGACAGGCCATTGGCCACCGCATTGCCCGCCACCTGCGTCGAGAGGCGCGCCTGGTGACTGGAATCGCCCAGATGCGCAATCGCGACGGTCACGCCCGCCTCCATCAGGCGGGAGGCATTCTCCGCTGTCGCGCCAAGCTGCTCGAAGCTGGCTGGCAGGTTCGAGAACGCATCGACAATCACCGGAATGCCGGATGCCGCCAGCCGGGGCGCCACGCGCCAGCCTTCGTCGGCCCCGACAATCGCGATCCTGAGGTCGGAATTGGCCTCGGCGAAGTCCATGATCGCATTGAGGTCGCTGGCCTTCTGCGCCTCGATCAGGATCAGCTGCTCGCCGCGTGCCGCCCGCACCAGCGCGGCCGCATCGACCCGGTTGAGCGCCGTGCCTTCATTGCTCGCCAGGTAGCGCGCCGGATAGGCCCGCGAATCGTCCAGCGCGGCCCGGAACTGGGCCCAGGCTGCCGGGCGTGATCCCCCCGCCAGCGTTGCGCCGCGTTCGCCCATCGACATGAGCAGGAAGGCCTTGCGCGAGATGTCCGTGTCCGCCTCGCCGCTCGTGTCAGCGACAAAGCCCTGGCCTGCAAACAGGTTCGCGCTTGCCGACGGCGCGACCGCGATCCGGGTAAACCCTTCGATCCGCGTCACCGCAACAGATGTGGCATCAGGATTGAACCCGTCAGCCGCGTCCAGCGCGACCGAATAGTCAGACTCGCCCGCAGCCGTGTCATTCGTTGTCTCTTCGGCGTCGACTTCCACGATGCCCGTGCGCGAGAATGCCGAGATCAGGCCCGGCGTCACCCATTTGTCGCTCGCTTCGACGATTGAGGCGTCCACCGGGACGGGGGATCCTGCCGGGCTGACCGAAACGATCCGGCCCTCGTCGATCAGGACGACCCCCTTGGAAATCGTGCCCTCGCTCGTGCCGGTCCAGATGTCGCCGCCCACGATGGCAATGGGCTTGGCGAGGGCCGGCAGGGCCAGGCAGGCGGCCGCCGCCAGGAGGCTGGCGATACGTTGCGCGCTCATTTCATGTCTCCTTCACCGGGTTGGCCAAGCTCGAAATCCATGACGGGCCGGTTCGCGGCATCGCTGCGGTCATACATCAGCGCCCCATCAATGAAGACCTGGTCGGCCTTCGTGTAGACACTGAACGGATTGCCCGACCAGATCACCACATCCGCCATCTTGCCCGGCTCCAGGCTTCCGGTCATTTCGGCAATACCCAGTGATTTCGCCGGGTTCAGCGACAGCCATTGCCAGGCTTCCTGTTCGGGAATGCTGATTCCGATCTTCTTGCCATCGGCCCAGGCCTTGGCCGCTTCCTGGTTCAGGCGCTGGATGCCGACATCGCTGTCAGAGTGGACAATCGCGCAGGCACCGGCCTTGTGAACCAGCGGGACATTCTCCTTGATCCCGTCATAGGCTTCCATCTTGAAGCCCCACCAGTCGGCCCACATGGATGAACAGGCGCCATAGTCTGCCAGCTTGTCCGCAATCTTGTAGGCCTCGACAGCGTGATGGAACGCGGTGACCTTGTAGCCAAACTCCTTCGAGATATCCATGACCTGCGCCATCTCATCGGCGCGGTAGCAATGCATGTGAACAAGGATGTCGCCATCCAGAACGCCTTTCAGCGTGTCGAGCTCAAGGTCGCGCATCGGGGCGTCTCCGCCCTCGTTCGCATACTTCTCCCACTTGCGCTTGTAGTCCGCCGCACGGATCCAGGACTCGCGATAGCCGGCGACGTTGCCCATGCGCGAATAGGGCGAACCGCCAGGATACTTGCCGCCGCCATAGCCATAGACCCGCTTCGGATTCTCACCGCAGGCCATTTTCAGCGTGTAGGGCGCATTCGGAAATTTCATGCCCTGAACGGTGCGGCTCGGCACGTTTTTCAAGGTCACGCCCCGGCCGCCAAACAGGTTGGCGCTGCCCGGCAGGATGTGCAGCGACGTGATGCCGCCCGCCATTGCCCGCGTGAAGCCGGGGTCCTGCGGCCAGACACCATGCTCGGACCAGACCTCGGCCGTCACCGGGCCTGAAATTTCGTTGCCGTCGCCATGGGCGCTGACGCCGGGCGAGGGATAGACGCCGAGATGGCTGTGATTGTCGATGATGCCGGGCGTCACCCACCGGCCTTCGGCGTCGATCCGTGTCGCCTCTTCGGGCATTTCTAGGTCGGTGCCGATCGCCGACACTTTGCCATTACGGATCAATAGGCTGCCCTTATCGATCAGGCCGCCCGTGCCGTCGATAATGGTGGCATTCGTGATGAAGACTGCACTATTGGGATAAGGTTCATAGGTCGATGGAAACGGGTTTGCCGGTATCGTTGCCTTGTCCTTCTTGTCGCCGGAATCCTGTCCGCCACAGGCCGCCAGAAGCAGCGCCGCGCACAGCGCGCCTGCCATCGGAAATCGGTTCATCTGCATCAGCCCCATTTGCTGCAATGATAATTGCAGCATTTGTGCGCAGAATTCACACGGCGGCAAGGCCTGCGCGGTTTTTCAGCGCCGGGATCGCGGCAGGATGCGCTTTTCGCGGGCAAACACCAGCTTCATCAGCCAGTTGGGAGCAAAGCGTTCCACGCGGGGGTGACGCTTCAGCACGCTTTCCATCCAGCGATGCCCCCAGACCGAATTGCGGCCCAGCAGGACCACACCCAGAATACCGAACGGCAAGCCGACGGGGATAAGCGGCGTGAGCAGGCCGATCGGTATCGACAGGGCAATCATGAACAGCCCGATCAGGGCCAGCACCTGGCGAAAGGCGGTATTGAAGCCGGTGCGAATGGCGACAGAGGGCTTGGCGCCCGTCAGGGGAGTGGTTTCGGTCATAGGGGTCGTTTCGTCGTCAGCCATTCGCGGTGATATGGGGGTGGGTTGAGGTTTCGGCAATGCAATCATGCGGATGTGTTCAAAGTCTGGCAACAGCGTTACCCGATTGCTACAAACGTGAAAATTCTTGCTGTCATATGCGGGAACCGGGCATGAGGGCGGCATGAAATTACAGTCCATCCAGATCCTGCGCGGCATCGCGGCGCTGCTCGTTGTCGTGTATCATGTCCGGGCAATGGAAATCCTCGCCATAGGCAATAATGGCCTGTCCGAGTTGCCGCTGCTGAACAGTTTCGTCACCAATGGCTATGCCGGCGTGGACCTGTTCTTCGTGATCTCCGGATTCATCATGGTCTATGTCACCGATGGCATCCGCTCGGGCGTGAAATCGAGTGCCGAATTCCTGTTTGCCCGCGTGACACGCATCTATCCTCTCTGGTGGGTGTTCGCCGGCCTGATGAGCCTGATGTTCATCATTTACAACGTCAGCGGCTTCGGGTCGGGGTGGGACAGGGTCAGCCAGGGCCAGCCCCTGGTCCCCTACCTGATCAAGTCCTTCCTGCTGGTGCCGCAGAATGCCCATCCCGTGCTCGGCGTAGGCTGGACCCTGATCCACGAGATGTATTTCTACGCCGCCTTCACGCTGATGATGCTGGTGCCCCGCCGGTTCTGGCTCTGGATATTGCTGGCATGGGGCACGGTCATCGCCGGCGGCTCGTTCGTCAGCCTGACCAAGACGTTTGCGTCCGGCTATAGCGCGCTCGTCTTCTATCCGATGACCATGGAATTCATCATGGGCGCCGTTGTCGGGCTGGCGGTCAGTTCCGGCATTGCCTGGCGCAGCGGCATCCTAACGCTTGTGGCGACGCTCTGGCTCGCCGCCTCGCTCACCTTCCAGGGTGTCGACGATGCCAGCCTGATGATGTGGGGCCGCGTCGTCTGGTTCGGCCTGCCCTGCACGCTTCTGGTCTACGGGTTTGCCACGCTCGAACTGTCAAACCGGCAGGCCTGGCTCGTCCCGGCCTTTTCCGGCGCCATCGCCGCCTGCCTGATCAGCCTGCTCTACAATGTCTTCGCTGACAGCACCGTAGCCGACCGCTTCGGCGCAGCCATCATGTCCGCCATCGTGGGCGCCATCGCGATGATGATCGTGCTCTGGTCCGGCTGGCTCGGCGGTCAGGCCATGCCGGAACGCGTGCATGCCGTCGCACCCCTGATGCAGGGCGTCTACCGCGGCCTGACCCGGGTCGGCGACTGGTCGTTCTCGCTCTATCTCTGCCACCCGCTCCTGTTCGCTCCGGTACGCCTGGTGTTCGCCCCCCTTGGCAAGGTGGATGCGCTCGCGCCCATCTTCCGGGTCGGCCATCCCGGCCCGCTCGACAATATTGCCTTCTACACGGTCTCACTCGCGGCCGCGCTCCTTGCCGCCGCCTTGGCCTACCGCTTCATCGAGCGCCCGATGATCATCGGCTTCGGCAAGCTGCGCGAACGCTTGTTCTACGCCCGCTCCGCCACCGTCACCGCCGAATAGGCCGCTACTCGGCAGCCACCTTGTCCGCCGGTCCCGGTATCCATTTCAGCACCGGCTTGCGCGCCGCCCGCGTCTCGTCAAGGCGCCGGGCAGGCGCCAGGTAAGGCGCGCCCTTCAGCGTCTCGTCGCCCTGCGCCGCGCGCCGGGCAATGCTCTCCAGCGACGCACAGAACCGGTCCAGCTCCGCCTTGCTCTCGGTTTCGGTCGGCTCGATCAGCATCGCGCCATGCACCACCAGCGGGAAATACATGGTCATCGGGTGATAGCCTTCGTCGATCAGCGCCTTGGCAATGTCCAGCGTCTCGATCCCCTCGGCCGTGAACGCATCGGAGAACAGCGCCTCATGCATGCAATAGCCCTCAAAGGCGGGCGTCATCACATGCTTCAGCTTCGCCGCGATATAGTTCGCGTTCAGCACGGCATCCTCGGCCACCTGTTTCAGCCCGTCGGCGCCGTGGCTGAGAATATAGGCCAGCGCCCGCACGAACATGCCCATCTGGCCATGGAAGGCCACCATCCGGCCAAAGCTCTCGCTCGCCTCGCCGTCCAC